>JAVBUS010000222.1:0-3767 GCA_031555125.1 Eubacteriales bacterium
CCTGCACACCCCGGACGGCGTGCCCCCCATGGGCGGCGAGCTGTACGATCTGCAGACCGATCCCCATGAGCACAGCAACCGTTACGCCGATCCTGCCTGCGCGGCGGACAAGACGCGTCTGTTGGAACTGATGACCGATAAAATGGCGCAGACGTTGGATCCGTTGCCCATACGCCACGCGTTCTGGTAACTGAAAAACAGGCATGAAAAACGGGAACCGGTCAAGGCCGGTTCCCGTTTGGTCGCGTCGCGAACGGTATAATCAGTCGAAGAACACGGGCTTGCCGGTCTTGGCCGAGGTGTAGATGGCCTCCAGGATACGAGTGACCACCAGCGCCTGCTCGGGCAACACCACGGGATCCGTGTTGTTTTCGATGGCAGCATACCACTGCTCGGCTTCCACGTCTTCGGCTTGTTTGACCTTGCCGTCATAGAATGCCGCACCACCCGCGCCCAGCTCGGGCTTGGTGACGTACATCTTGGAGAACTCCTCGCCGTTGATGCGCAGGCCATCGCGCATGTCGGCACCGGCTTTGGTGCCGCAGAGCGTGGTCTTCGCCTCGTCGATATCCAGGGTGTTCAGCGCCCAAGAGGCGTCCAGCACGATGGTGGCGCCGTTCTTCATGGTGATGAATCCAAAGGCGCTGTCTTCCACGGTAAAGGCCTTGGGATCCCAGGAGCCCCAGGCATTGGCGGCATCCTTGGTGTCGGCCAGCTTGCGATAGACGTTGCCCACTACGTACTTGACATCGTAGTTGTTCATTTCCCACAGGGTCAGATCCAGGGCATGGGTGCCGATGTCGATCAGCGGACCGCCACCCTGCTCTTCTTCGTTGAGGAACACGCCCCAAGTGGGCACAGCGCGGCGGCGGACGGCGTGGGCCTTGGCGTAATAGATCTCGCCCAGTTTGCCCGCTTCCACCTGCTTCTTTAGGTACTGACTATCCGGACGATACCGGCTCTGGTAGCCGATGGTCAGCTTTTTGCCGGTGCGCTTGGCGGCGTCCAGCATCGCCTGGGCATCGGCCGCGGTCTTTGCCATGGGCTTTTCGCACATGACATGCTTGCCCGCTTCCAGGGCGGCGATGGTGATGGGGGCGTGGGACTTGTTGGGCGTCAACACGTGGATGGCGTCCAGGGTTTTGTCGGCGCAGAGTTCCTGATAGGTGTCATAGATCTTTGCATTCGGGGTGCCATAGTCGGCCTTTGCCTTCTCAGCGCGCTCTTTCACCAGATCACAGAATGCCACCATTTCCACATTGTCCAGCCTGCTAAGGGCGGGCATGTGCTTGCCGTTGGCGATGCCGCCGCAGCCCACGATACCGACGCGATATACCTTGCCCATGTGAAATCTCTCCTTTACATCCTGTTATGCTAATATTTTCTTCAAAGCCGCTGCATTCTTGGCCAGGGCTTCAAATACGGGGATGGTAAACGCCTCCTGCTCCACGATCATGCCGCGCTCCAGGATGCCATTGTTGCGCATATGGGCCGCGATGGCGGTAAAGTCCACCACGCCCTCGCCAATGCAGACATTGACGTCATCGGGCTTGCGTGTTGCATGGTCCGCGTTGATGTCCTTGGCGTGGACAGGGCCGTTGCGCTTGCCCAGGTCGCGGATATAGGCCGCCGCATCCACGCCGGCCTTGGTAGCCCAAGCGGTGTCGATCTCGAACACGCCTTCTACGCCGTCCATGATGATCTCCAGCGCGTAGCGGCCCTCCAGCCGCTCAAATTCCTGCCAATGGTTGTGATAGCCCACCGTGATGCCATGATCGCCCAGAATCGGCACGGCGGCCTTGAGCCGTTCGTTGATGTGTTTGCAATCCTCCATGGTTGCGCACGCGGCGCCGGGCACGATGACGTACCGAATGCCCAGCTCCCCGGCAAAGGTCGCCAGCTCGCGCACATCCTTCTCCACCGAAGAATGGGTGGAATAGGGATCCAGTCCGATATCCGCCATGCGGGACTTGATTTCATGGGCGGTGTGACCATAAAATCCGGCAAACTCCACGCAGTCGTATCCGGCGTCCTTGACCTGTTGCAGTGCGCCAAAAAAGTCTTGCTCCACAAAGGTGCGAATCGAATAGAGTTGCAGGCCGATTTTGCTCACGGATTTGCCTCCTCTTGCACATCAAACTAGCTTTTGAGCGAACATGTTCATCATACCAGATTTGCCGCCGTGGGTCTATCCGGAATCCACACATTCTCCATAATAATTTACGGCGGCACAGGGGCGCCCGGGTGCCATCATGTCCTTTTGGGCGTGGCGCTGCGAAGGTCCAGGCGACCGCAAAGCCCCGGTCGCTCTCCGCAGGGAGCGAAATATTTCTCGGTTGGGGCAGAGGTTTCGTTCCCGCGGGCACGACCGGAGGGCTTTGCGATCGCCCTCCGGCCACCTTCGCGGCACATCCCAACGAGTCATGAAAAGCAAATGCTTTCGCCCTGTGGAGGCGCGGCTCGCTTGAATTCTTTGACCTGTATCGCTATAATGGATGGACAAACGCATGTCGGGAGGAGCATCCATGAAGCGATGGCTGTTGTTGGGCATAGCCTTGTTTTGCATCGGTTTGCCCATGGCGGTTCGGGCACAGACCTGGGATCAGTTCGTGCGGACGGTCAACACCGCCACCAAGGGCGCCCAGGGTGACGTGGTGGTAGTGGTTACCGAACCGGTGGATGCCTACAAGCGCAACAGCCGCCCCCTGGTGTCCCCGCCGGGGGTGCAACTGATCATCGAAGGCGGACGGTTCACCACTATGCAGGTGCAAAGCGGCCACATCGAACTGCGGGATGTGACGGTGACCTGCGATGCGCGGGAAACCCCAGCCCTGCACATCCCTCCTGCGGGAATGCAGCCCATCGACCTGACGCTGATCATCTCGGCAGGCACGACGATCCAGGGCCTGGGCCACGAGGGTGAGGCAATCGGCACTTGGAAAAAGTATGCCGGAAACACCAACATTACACTGATCAATTATGGGACCATTCGCAGCGCGCAGGCCATGGGGATCCTGGTTAGGATCCAGGGGCAAACCAGCCGGACTGCCAACCTGCGGCTATATAACTTTGGCGAGATTCAGGGTGAGACCAGCGCAGTATTTCTGGCCGCCGAAACCGTCAGCGGAAGCGGTGATGTATGGCTCCATAACGAGGGCACCCTGGACAGCCGATTGGAAACCGCGGCCACGATACGCATCAAAACCAACCGGGGGCACGCAACCGGTTCCGTATGGAACGCCCCGGAGGGCGTGATCCGGAGCGAGTTCTCCACCGGGCTATGCATGTCCGCCGAGGAGGCAACGGATTCCTGCAACACCCACCTGATCAACCTGGGCACCATCGCGGGTCGGCAGCAAGCGGTATCCTATCTGGTATCGGCCGGTTCTCCGGCACCCGCTGCGCTGTACGCCGGGGGTACCTTTGGCGTACAAGCGCGCAACGTGCCGATCGGGGTCTCCTTCCGGCAGGCCCTGTTGGCCAAAGAGGTCGCCATGACAAAGGAAGCCCATCTGCCGGTGGCGGAGGCTTGGCTGGCGGGGTTGCCATTGGGTCAGCTGCCCGGTGAACTCTCCTTGCAAAGTCATCTGCTGGCCTATCGGATCGGGGAAACCACACGCATGCTGCATCAGAAAACCTACATCGGCGGGGCCTTGCCCGATGAAGCGCCCACCGAGGCGCCCCCGGCTTGGGCTGATCCCGCCGAGATTGCGCCCACCCAAATCCCATACGCGAAATAGGGCCGGGGCATGCCGCGTTTCGGGGTT
>JAVBUS010000261.1:0-7094 GCA_031555125.1 Eubacteriales bacterium
ACCCATTTCGCCATCCGCAACGGCAAGGGCGACGGCAGCATCTGTGACGTGTACGAGGTGGAGGCCATCCTGAACAAGATGGCGGAAGCGGATCAGAGCAAGGCACGGCAGGTTTGGCTGTACGGCGGCTCCCTGGCGCCCATGACCGTGATCGACACAAAGGGCGAAATGATCGTGCTGGAGTAATCCACAGACCCATAGAGAACGCGCGGGGTTCACAAAATCATGTGAACCCCGCGCGTTTTTTATGGTGTCAAGGCTTGACGCCCCACATTACGAGATCGACAGTCGTTCATAATACCGCTGAAAATTGCGGCCGGCGATATCCTGCAGCGCCTCTTCCCCATAGCCTTTTGCGCGAAGCGCCTCCAGGATCACAGGATAGCAGGTTGGATCCCCCGCCCCATCGGGTACTTCATCCAGAACGCCAAAGTCCGCGCCAAATCCTACGTGCCGCGAACCGCCCATCTGCGCAATGTAATCGATGTGGGCGACAATATCATCGATGCAGGCCCGGCCATCCTGCCGTAAAAAGGGCGGATAAAAGTTGATGCCGATCCATCCCCCACGCTCGATCAGGGCACGGATCTGGGTGTCGGTCAGATTGCGCGGATGAGGACACAGCGCGTGGGCACAGGAATGGGACGCCAGAGGCGGCTGCACATGCCGCGCCATCAGATCAAAAAAGCCCCGCTCATTCAGGTGGGACACATCCGCCGCCATGCCCACGTCCGCCATCTCTTGTAATACGCGCCAGCCAAAGGGCTTAATGCCTTGGGTGCTGCCGCCCTTCGCCGGGGACGCGATGGCGTTTTCATTGTTCCAAATCAAAGCCACCATCCGTACCCCTGCATCGCGAAAGCACCGAACCCGCGCCAGCTCCTGACCGAAGATCTCACCACCTTCGATGGATAGCATGCCGGAAACAACACCCGCGACGGTCTGACCGGGGTCCTCCAGGGCGCGCATGCCCTGGGCGCACCACCCGCGCCACACCGCCAACTGGGCCTGTGCCTTGTCAAAGGGATCCACACCATCCCGCCCATTGCCGGCAAACAATGTACAGACCTGCAGCGATATGCCGCCGGTCTGCATCTGTTCCTGGCTCACAGCCATGGGAAAACCCGGGTCAAAGGCGCGCTGATACAGCACGTCGCTGTGGGCATCGATGATCTGCATGGCGATCCTCCGTTTATTGCGCAAACACGCTGCGCACCTCTACCCTGGGTAAACGCATGCGCAGTTGCTCGGCAAACCCACCGGCATCCCGTCCGGTTCCGGCACCCACCACGATACAGTCCGCCTGACGTTCCCGGGCAAACTCCACCAGCGTATCCATCACGTCCTTGGCACGCAGCACGTTCATGTCCGCACCAGCTTCGTCGGCGGCGCGGAACAAAAACTCCAGTGCCTCGTCCTCCCGCGCATTGCCCAATAACGCAGCCCCCTGGGCCGCCACATGGACCACACTGAGAGTCCCTTCCAATTGTTTGGCAATGGCTGCACCCTCCTGGATCAAGCGCGCACAGGTTCTTTGCCCCGTGACGCACACCAGCACTTGCATCGCACTTTCCGCCATGGTTTTGTCCTCCCGCGGCTTGCGCCTATTGCTTTGCCCATGCGGTCACGTAGTTCCCATGGTACTCAAGCGATATCCGATCCCCGGGCGCCAGTTCCGGCCTAGGCTTGCAACGATCCACATAGAACAGCCGCTCCCCTTCCGGGTCCATCTTGGGGTCCACATTGATCAGCAGCGCGGAAAAGAAAACGCCTTCCTTATACGTACCCTCCTGCGCCAGTGACACCACAGCGCCTTCGGTCCGATGCCGCAATCCCCCTAACAGCTCGCGCAGGTACCGCCGATAGCGATACACCGGCGCAAACTTTATATCCCACAAAAAGATGAGCAGTGCGCCCCAAACGATGGTGATGCCCACCGTCAGCCACTCGCTGCGAATGATCAGCGAGGCAACAATTCCGGCCACGCACAGCGCGGACAGGATACCGGTGCGCCACAGCACACCGCGCATCTGCGCCTGGTTTGCCTGCAAGTCCTGCTGGGTATACAGCTCCATGGTCATCCCCTCCTATCCCCTATTATAGTCCTTTTGCGTGTCTGAAGAAAGACATGGCGACAAAAGTTCATGGTTTGTTCGCTTGTGTGTCCGCGGTGTGTGACAGGGCCGACGCCGGACTGAACCGCAGCTGCCCCCGCTCCCAGGTGATGGTGCCGGTGCTGCCGCGCACCGCACCCGTGCCCAGCACCTGGATAACGATGCGGGCTGTCAGTGCCGGGCCGCCGTCCCGTTGCAGGGCGTTCTTCCACAGGGTAAACTTGCAACCTTCCCGCCACCGGGAGCAACCAAAGGCTTTGCTATTCTCCGATACCCGGCCTTGGCCGCACAGCGGGCAGGGGATCTCCAGGGCAGCGGCGGATGGCGTGGTCGCCTCCCCGCCGGCCGAAGCGGCAGACTTCTTCCGCGCTCCGGTGGCCGTGGCCCGGGGAGCGCCACGCTTGCCACCCCGCTCTTCTTGGGCAAAAGCCACCGCAGGCGCTTGGGTGGCAGCGTATTGTACCAAGTGCTCGCACAACCGCCGGATGCCTTCCAGAAAGCGTTCCCCGTCGCCCTGGTGCTGGGCAATGTCGGCCAGACCTTTTTCCCACCGTCCAGTGGTCTCCGGCGAGGTAATATCGGCCGGAGCTACGGCGATGAGCTGCATCCCCTTGTCGGTGGCCAGGATCTGCTTGCCCTTACGTTGGGCATAGCCCACCGCCATCAAGCGCTCAATAATAGCGGCCCGGGTGGCCGGTGTACCCAGCCCGTGATCCTTCATCCGCTCCCGCAGTTCCTCATCCTCCACCTCCCGTCCTGCATGCTCCATGGCATACAATAGCGACGCGTCGGTGTGGGGCGTGGGCGGCTTTGTGCTCTCCTGCTTCACGCGGACAGCCTCTACGCGGCGGATATCGCCCTGTTGCAACGCGGGCAGGCTCTGCTCCTCTTTTTCCTCATCACGCTTTTTCTCACTGCGCAGGTCCTGATAGATCTCTTTCCATCCCATGGCCCGCACCACGCGACCCGTGCTGATGAAGCGGTCTCCGGCCTCCCCGGCCCGGGTGACCACCCGCAGGGCGTCATACACATAGGGTGGCCAAAACGCCGCCACAGCCCACCGCGCGATCAGGTCATAAAGCTTGCGCTCATCAGCGGACAGGGCGTCCAGGGACGGTCGCTTGGGGGTGGGTAGAATAGCGTGGTGATCGCTGACCTTGGCATCATCGAAGACGCGGCGGCTCATGGGCAGGGCGCTGCCCAACAGCGGCTTGGCCCACTGGGCATAGGGCTCCGGCAGCGCCTCCAGCATTTTGCGGGTCTTGCCCGCCATGTCTTTGGGCAGGTGGCGGCTGTCTGTGCGGGGATAGGTAATCAGCTTGTGTTTCTCGTATAGGGCTTGGGCGGTGCTAAGGGTGCGCTGGGCTGTGAAGGAAAGGATTTGGTTGGCCTCCCGTTGCAGGGTAGTGAGGTCAAACAGTTGAGGCGCGATCTCCCGTTTCTCTTCACTGGTGGCACTCTCGATGGTGGCCTGCGCCCCCCGGACGCGGGCGGCTATGGCCTCGGCCTGATCCGCTTGATCGATTCGCTTTTCTTGCCCGCGTTCTCCGCCTTCCGCCGCCTTACGCTCCGGATCAAACCACAGCCCGGTGTAGTCACCAAAGTCCGCCTGCACCTGCCAGTACTGCTTGGCTTGGAATGCCTCGATCTCTGCCCGACGTTTGACCAGCATTTGCAGCGTAGGAGTCTGCACGCGGCCCACGGATAACAGCGCGTGATACCGCAGTGTAAAGGCCCGGCTGGCATTCATGCCCACCAGCCAATCGGCTTGCGCCCGGCAGCGGGCACTGTCATACAGGGCATCGTAATCCGCCCCGGGGCGCATGCCGGCAAAACCTTCCCGAATGGCTTCGTCGGTCATGCTGGAAATCCACAGTCTCCGCACCGGTTTTTTGCATCCGGCCATGGCATAGATGTAGCGAAAGATCAGCTCTCCCTCTCGCCCGGCATCGGTGGCGCACACGATGTCGGTGATGTCCTCGCTGCGCATCAAACTACGGATGACGCCATACTGTTGTTTGGTCTTGGGGATGACTTTTAGCTTCATATCCGGCGGCAGGATGGGCAGATCCTCCGCCCGCCAGCTCTTCCAACGGGGATCCAGTTCCTCTGGCTCCATGATGGTCACCAAATGGCCGATGGCCCAAGTGACGCACCATTGCTCACCGCCCAGTGCACCCTCCATCCGCTGCGTGCAACCCAACACCCGGGCGATGTCGCGCCCCACCGACGGCTTTTCTGCCACGACCAGCGTGCGTCCCATGATCTACCTCACCTCCTCTGCCCGTCGCCGCAAAAAAAGTCCCGTAAAGGGACTCAGGGCATCGACAAAGTCGACGCCCTCGAACGAAATGCAGGATGCATTTCGGTCGAATGCACGGCTTGCGCCGTGACTCGCTTTGCTCGTGATGGTAGGTATGTTTTCCTAACGGAAAACGCCCCGCCCGACCGGCAAAGCCGGTCGATACGATCTCAACTTGAAGGGGCTGAGACCCCTTCATTCATCCCCAAATCGGAAAACCTACTTTGTTGATGGTCTGAGTCCCGTAAAGGGGCTTATGCGCCGGTATGCAGCGATGCGAAACTTGTGTACTCGCCCAGCCAAGCCAGCTTCACCGTGCCCAGGGGGCCGTTTCTCTGTTTGGCGATGATGACCTCCGCGATATTCTTGTCCTCCGTAGTGGGGTCGTAGTACTCCTCGCGGTGGAGGAACATGACGATGTCGGCATCCTGCTCGATGGAACCGGAGTCGCGTAGATCCGACAGGATGGGGCGCTTATCGCTGCGCTGCGCACCCGCACGGGAGAGCTGGGCACAGGCGATGAGCGGCACGCGAAGCTCCTGGGCAATGCCCTTGAGGGCGCGGGAAATCTCGCTGACCTCGTTCTGGCGGCTTTCGCTGCGACCATCGCTGGACATGAGCTGCAGGTAGTCGATCAGGATCAGGTCCAGGCCGTGTTCCATCATGAGCCGGCGGCACCTGGAACGCAGCTGCGTGGGCGTGATCCCGCTTGTATCGTCCAGATAAATGGGCGAAGCGGCCACCGGCGACATGGCCTTTGCCAGCCGTTCCCATTCCTCAAAGCGCAGGGAGCCGTGGCGCACCGACTGCATGTTGACCTTGGCCTCGGCACAAAGCATACGCATCATCAGCTGTTCCCGGGGCATTTCCAGGGAGAACACCGCCACAGTCTTGCCGGCGCGGATCCCTGCATGCTGCACCAGGTTCATGGCAAAGCTGGTTTTTCCCATAGACGGGCGGGCGCCCACCAACACCAACTCACCGGGATGCAGGCCGGTCAACAGGTTGTCCAGATCCGCAAAGCCCAAGGGCACGCCGTCGATAGCCCCCTTAAGCTCCGCCAAGCGGTGCATGCGCTGGAAGGTATCCCCCACCAGCTCGCCCACATGGACCAGGGTATTGCCGTCGCCCTGGCGCATTGTGATATCAAAGATGGCCTTCTCCGCGCTGTTAAGAATCACCGGCAGCGGTTCTGCCTGGGCATAACAATCCTGCGTGATGACACCGGAGGCGGTCAAAAGGCGACGCAGGGTGGCCTTTTCATCGACGATATCGATATAGGCCCGTACGTTGGCCGTGGTAGGCACATATTGCGAAATCTCGATCAGGTAACTGACGCCGCCGATGCCGTCCAAGGTGCCCCGCCGTGCCAACTCGGTATCCACAGTGACCAAGTCCACGGGCTGGCTGGCCCCTTGCAGCGCCAGCATGGCCCCGTAGATCTCCTTGTGGGCGGGATGATAAAAGTCCTCCGCGTGCAGAAATTCCACAGCCTTGCGAGTGGCTTCCGCATCCTGCAGCATGGCCCCCAGCACGGAGCGCTCCGCTTCCAGGCTATGGGGCGGCACACGCTGCGCACCGCTCATACCGGCCTCCATGCTGATCACTCCCTCTGTCACACTCCCGGGATGGGCTTATTTTGCGGCCACGACCTTGAGGGTCATCTTGGTGGTGACCTCCGGGTACAGCCAGATGTTCACTTCACTTTCGCCCACGGTGCGGATGGGCTCCGCCAGATCGATGCGCCGCTTCTCCACCTTGACTTGGTGTTGGGCCGCCAAGGCATCGGCGACCTCCTGGGCTGTGATGGAGCCATACAGCCTGCCACCCTCCCCGGCGCGACCGGACACCGTGATCACATGGCCCTTGAGCTTGGCAGCCAGGGCTACCGCCTCTTCCCGTCGCACCTGTTCCCGGTGCTGCTCGGCGGCCTTGGCACGTCCCACCGCGTTGAGAGATGCGCTGCTGGCTTCCAGCGCCAACTTTTTGGGGAACAGAAAATTGCGCGCGAACCCATCGGATACCTCAATGATCTGATCCTTCTTGCCGGTTCCCTTGAT
This sequence comes from Eubacteriales bacterium, assembly GCA_031555125.1. Classification (GTDB taxonomy): domain Bacteria; phylum Bacillota; class Clostridia; order Christensenellales; family Aristaeellaceae; genus WQXF01. The sequence goes on from JAVBUS010000261.1 coordinate 6,477, forward strand.
GTCCTGTAATAAGATTACTTTCATCTTTCGTCCTCCTCATCCCGTGCATGTTCAGGCCGGACGCGCAACCGGCGCAAGTTGAGCAGCTGATCCGCTAAGCCCAATACGATCAGCACAGCGTTTAAGAATACCGCGAGCGCGACAACCGCCAGTATGCGACTGGTCCGGCGGGAGCCGTTGCGGCGCATAATAAATACCAGGACCGAACCACCCTGCACGGCCAGGGCACAGCTGATGGCCGCCCAAACAATCCGGAACAGCAACAACATGCCCGGCCCTTGGCTCATGAGCATCAACAGCAGCGATGCTGCAAAGGCACCCGCCATGTAGTACCCGATTTGGGTGGGAATATACCACGCGTGATAGGGCGGTATGGGGGCCAGCTCCATACGCTGCGCCTGCTTCGCCGCCTGATGCCGCGGCAGCGCCACAGACAACAGGCCGGAGATCATGGCGCACCTCACCATCTGGGTAGGGATGCCATCACGCAGCAACGTCTCCATCAAATGCGAGAACTGCTTCATCCATTCGCTTTCCATCCCCGGGGTGATGGTCGTGCTCCCCGTGGCCTTCAGCGCGGGCAGGATACTCTCTGGGATCTGCAGCAGGCCAAAGCTG
>JAVBUS010000211.1:0-4194 GCA_031555125.1 Eubacteriales bacterium
CCCCACCATCAAGCCCTGGTATGATCTGACCGAGGCCGATGCCGCCGCCATCGTGGCCGATACCGAGTGGTGTCCCGCCAGCGCGGGCTACTTCCGGGGCGGCGGATTCTCCAGCCACTACAAGTCCGGCACCCGGGGCGACATTCCCCTGACCATGGCGCGCATCAACATGGTGGAAGGCCTGGGGCCGGTGCTGCAATTGGCCGAAGGCTACTCCTGCGGCCTGGAACCCCAGATCTATCGGGCCCTGGACGACCGTACTGATCCCACCTGGCCCACCACCTTCTTTGCCCCCCGTCTTACCGGCGAGGGCGCCTTTACGGATGTATATAGCGTCATGGCCAATTGGGGCGCCAACCACGGCTCCTTCTGCTACGGCCATGTGGGCGCGGAACTGATCACCCTAGCGGCCATGCTGCGCATCCCGGTGTGCATGCACAATGTGCCGCAGGAAAAGGTCTTCCGTCCGTCCTCCTGGGCCGCTTTTGGCACCCAAGATCCGGAAGCTGCTGATTACCGCGCCTGCGCGGCATACGGTCCGCTGTACAAGTAATACGAATTCCAATTAGCTTTCGCCGAAGAGCTAGCGAGAGTTTGTGTCGGCTGGCTAGGAGCCCGAGGGAGACGTAGCCGCATCAACCCAAAAGGGCCGCACTGCAAGCAGCGCGGCCCTTTGGTACTGGTGCCCCGGCAAGTCAGGAAGTAGCCACTCCACAAGCGGATTGTGCCGCCATGCAAGGAATGGCCGACCGCGCGCAGCATGGCGGTTCAAGACGCCACGCAATGACTGCCAGCCGACTTGTCGGGGCACCGGGGCGTGTTTCAAAAGTGGAAGAAGTGCAAGTTCCAAGGATTTTGTGCCGGATCAAGGGTAACGCCGCACACAGGAGAGTCGTTGGCCATGCGAGAGATTTTCGCGGTGCTCGAGGAGCCTGTAGGAAGCCGTGGCAGCGCCACGGCGACCACAAGCGCGACATAGTGCAGCACGAAAAGATCCGCGTGATATACGTCCATTCATATGAGGAGTCGTATAAATACCCTGCCCTTATGCGGCAGGCGCCGCGGTGGTCTCGACCCCTTCCTCAGTCTCGGTCCCGGTTTCGGTCACTACACTCTCGACCTGGGCGGCGGGGTCCAGCGCCACGCCGGAGCGGTTCTCGCACACCTTGCACAGCGCCACACGGTTGGCCTCAAATGCCTCCGCCACCGTGCCCTGGAACAATAGCTCGGAACGGTCCAGGGTGCTGCAATCCTCGTACTGGTGATACTTGCTGCCAAAGCGGGTCCAAAACACCTGCCCTTCGTTGACGGCGGATGCTTGCGCTTGGGCGGCGGCCAAATCCTCCTTGGAAGCCGGGTTCCAATCATAGGAGCTACCGATGCCGATGAGCAGCGCGATGGCGCCCACGATGCTGGCCAGCTTTTTCACCTTGGGATCCAGATCCTTGTTGGTGAGCATCAGGATCAGGATAGGCACAAATGCGATGACGCTGACAATGACGCCCATATTATTCCACAACCAGAATTTCAATGCGTTGGCCTTGGAAGCGGGGTCGATGTGATTGGCTTTTTTCCACAGTTGGGAGCCGATAACCACCAGCACCAGATCCACGGCCAGCGCCACGATCAGCCAGGTGCCAAGGCTCTCCTTGGGGATAAAAATGGTCTTGTTGAGCATCAGAAAAGCCACGACCTCCGCGCCGATGGCCAGAATCCACAGCAACACGGCGATCAGACGCAGCGGCGTCGCCCTGCCCTTGGCGGCGTTGGGATCCACGGGGGCTGTGGCGGCGGCCTTGGTGCCGGGGGCGATCTCCGCGCCGGTGGAAGCCGATACGATCTTGCGCTTGACCGGCGGCTTTTTGGTGGGCGTATCTTGGGACATGGGGGTTCCTCCTTCATCATGTAGTATAGCAGCGTTGCGCTATACAATAGGTCTTGTATGTATAAGCATAACACATTTTCGCTAGAACACAATACCGTAATCTGTAAAGAATCTCCCTCGCCGCTCCATGTGATTGAAATATCGGTACCCCCATGCTATGCTTTCGTCAATACAGTCGGAGGATATGCCATGACCACCTTGCATGTGATGATCGGCCTGCCCTGTAGCGGTAAAACCACCTATGCGAAAAAGCTGGCCCTGGAGGCCCACGCGCTCCGGCTGACACCGGACGAGTGGCAGGTGCGCCTGACGGCCAGCAACGCCATTCTGCCCGGCCACAATGCGCTGCATAACCAGATCGAGGCCATTATGTGGGAGGTAGCGGAGACCGCGCTATCCCTGGGCACCAGCGTGATCCTGGACTTTGGCCTGTGGGCCAAGGAAGAGCGGGACGACTTCCGTCAGCGGGCCCAGCGGCTGGGCGTCGGTTTCCAGCCCCACTTCATGGATATCCCCCGCCAGGAGCTGTTCCGTCGCTTGCACCAGCGCAATCAGGAGGCCCCTTCGGGGGTGTTCCACATCCCGGACGCGGAGATGGAGAGCTATATCACCCTTTTCCAGCCCCCCACTGCGCAGGAGCTGCAGGGCATCCCCGCCCCGGGATTGTCCGACCCGGCGATGGGTTGACGGATCCGCCGGCGTGCCGTACAATAGGGAAAAAGATGGAACGGTGACGAAGGAGATTTTGTATGGATTTATCATCAATTCTGGGCACGTTACTCAGCGAGGACAGCGTACAGACCGTCAGCAAAAAAACCAAGACCACCCCCAAGCAGACCCAAAGCGTGCTGGATGCCGCGCTGCCGATGCTGTTAAGCGGCCTGCAGGACCAGACCAAGAGCCCGGAGAACCTGGAGTCGGTCTCCAAAGCCCTGACCACCCACGGCAAAAAGAAGGTGGTCAAAGCCTCCAGCTTCCTGAACGAAGTGGACGCCGATGATGGCGCGAAGATCGTGGGGCATCTATTGGGGGATCAGACCCAGACGGCCACGCAAAAGATCGCCAACAAAACCGGTACCCAGCCCAATCAGGTCGCCTCTGTGCTGGCGCAAGCCGCTCCCTTGCTGATGAGCTTGGTGGGCAACCAAACCAATCAAGCACAGGGCCAGGGTGGCGCGGGCATCTCGGACTTGCTGGGCAGCCTGTTGGGCAACGCGGACATTTCCAAGATGATCGGCGGCCTGCTTACCGAAGGCATCGACATCGACGGCGATGGCAAAAAAGACAACATCCTGGCCATGATTATGAAATTCTTGAGCAAGCTGTTCTCCGTGAAATAGAGGAGGTGCCCCATGGCAGACACCACACAATACCTATGGAAAGATCGCAAACGGACCCTATTCGGTCTGCCGCTTTCCTTGACCACCTACGCCCTGTCGGCGGAGAAGCTCTACACCAACAAGGGGTTGTTCACCACCCGGTACGACGAGATGCGCCTGTACCGCGTGCTGGACATCACGGTCAGCCGTACGTTGAGTGAAAAGGCCTTTGGTCTGGGTACCCTGCACCTGTGCACCGCCGACAAAAGCACCCCGGAGCTGGACCTCAAGCACATCAAGCACCCGCTCAAGGTGCGCGAAATCCTCTCCGCCGCCGTGGAGGAGCAGCGCCGAAACCGCGGCATCGTAGGCCGGGAATTCTTGGGCAACGATGGCGAGGAGATGCACGAGGACGGTATGGGTCACGAAGCATAACCCACCCCATCGATACGCAAAAGGCGTGGACGCACAAACTGTGTCCACGCCTTTTCATGCTATCGTTTCGCCCAATCGCCCGCCGCGCCCAGGGGCGTAGGCTGGACCGCCAAGTAGGAGCCTTGGCCGATCCAGACCACCGGGGCCGCAAGCTTTAGCCGCTCCTTTGCCGACTTGGTATCATCGGTAAGCTCCTTGGCCGCCAGGGTGTTGCGCACCTTGCACAGCATCACCACGCTGCCATCCAGGGGGATGGTCTGCTTAACCTCCAGCTCGAACACCCAGGGACTGTCGGTAAGTACCGGCACATCCAGCACCTTGCCCCGCTCCATGGCCATGGGAACCTTCATCTTATTGGGGTTGGCGTTTCCTTCTGTGTTACCCAGGTAATCCGCCAAGGGCAGCAACGCTTGGCTGACTAAGTTGGCGGAGAAAACGCCCTCCGCCCGGATGCGATCCAGGGTCAGCTTGGGCCCGCCGATGCAGGCCATGACGGACAGCTCGGTATCCCAGCAATAGCTCAGCCAGGTGAACAGACCAAAGTTGGGGGTGCCA
>JAVBUS010000191.1:0-7878 GCA_031555125.1 Eubacteriales bacterium
ATCATGGGTCACATAGACAGTGGTGATGCCCAGTTCCTTTTGCAATCGCAGGATCTCCACCCGCATCTGAACCCGAAGCTTGGCATCCAGGTTGGACAGGGGCTCGTCCAGAAGCAGGATGGAGGGGTTGATCACCAAAGCCCGGGCCAACGCTACCCGCTGCCGTTGCCCGCCGGACAGTTCCCCCGGCAAACGGTGGCCGTAGCCGGTTAACGCAACGCTCTCCAGGGCCTGATCCACCCGCCTGGCGATCTCCGCTCTGGGCACCTTGCGCAGCTTTAGGCCAAAGGCCACGTTGTCCTGGATCGTCAGGTGGGGGAAAAGTGCGTAACTTTGGAATACATAGCCAAAGTTGCGCTTGTGTACCGGCACCTTGGTATAATCCTTGCCATCCAGTAAAAACTGTCCGCCGGATGCCTCGATAAAGCCGGCGATCAAGCGCAGGGTGGTGGTCTTGCCGCAGCCCGAGGGCCCCAGCAGTGACACCAGTTGCCCTTCCTCGATCTCCAAGTGAAAATCCTTTAGGATCGCATGCTTGCCATATCCGGCGCTGATGTTGTTCAGTTCAATAAAGGCCATGTTGTCTCTCCCTTACGTCTTGAGCTTGCCGCCGAATACCTTCTCGGTCAGGAACACCAGCACAATGGTCATCAGCATGAGCAGCACCGCCGTGGCGGCGATGGTGGGATCCATGCGGGTCTCCGCATATCCCAGCATGGCCATAGGCAATGTCAGCACACCGGGCCCGGACACGAACACGCCGATGGATACGTCGTTGAAGGCGTTGATAAAGGCCAGGATAAAAGCGCTCATGAGTCCGGAGCGGATGTTGGGCACCACGGTCAGGGCAAAGGCCTTTAGGCGTCCGGCCCCCAGGGATACCGCCGCCTCCTCGATGGAAAAGTCGAAGTTGGCCAAGCTGGAGGAAGTGGTGCGGATCACGTAAGGCACCGCGATCAGAGAATAGCCCACCAACAACCCCGCATAGATCGATCCGCCGATCTGTGGCACGAAGGACTTAAGCAGCGCGAAACCCAACACGATGGCGGGCACGATGGTGGGGGCGATGAAGATGCTGTTCAGCCACTGCTTGCCGGGGTATTGATACCGGTTCATGGCGTAAGCAGCGGGAACACCGATGGCCATAGCGATCAGAGTACCCAGCAGCGATACCGAAAAGCTGACCTTAAATCCATCCACAAAGCTCGGCATGGACAGCGCCTTGCCGTACCAGTCCAGGGTAAAGCCCTGGGGCGGGAATTGCATAAAGTTGCTGGTGGTAAAGGACGCGCCGATGATGACTAACATGGGGCCCAGCAAAAAGAAGTATGTAAGCAGCGTCAACACCAGCAGGAGTTTACTCTTTTTCATCTTAGGCACCCCGTCTGTTGAGCTTGCGTGCCGCACTGCTCATCACTGTAGAGACCAGGATGGTCATCACGATCATCACTGCCGCCACCATGGAGGCGCTTTCCCAGTCGCCCAAGGTGGAGGTGTACTGATAGAGCAGTGTGGACAGTACCTTGGTCTTGTTACCGCCCAATAGCTGGGGTGTGGTATAGGCGGTGACGGTGCCGGTAAATACCAGCAGCCCGCCGGTGATCAGCCCCGAAACGCTCAAGGGCAGCACCACCTTCGCAAAAGCCAGGGGAGCCGGTGCGCCCATGGACCGGGCGGCCAGGATCAGATCATCGTCGATGTGCTCCATCACGCCCACCAGGGATAGCAGCATCAGCGGCAGGAACAGCTGCACATAACCGATCATCATGGATACTTCGGTATACAGGATGGAAAGTGGCTTGTCGATGATGGACAACGCCATGAGCAGGTTGTTAACCGTGCCGCGCTTGCCCAGGATGATCATCCAGCAAAAAGAGCGCACAACCGCGCTGGTCAGCAGGGGAAAGGTGGCCAAGGATAGGAAGAGCCCCTTTGCGGCGGGGCGCATGCGGGAGACATAGTAGGACACCGGCAGACCGATGAGGATGCAAATGCCCGCATTCAGCAACGCCAGCCGAAGGGTGCGGGCGAAGGTATCCTGAAAGAAGGGATGCCGAAATAAGTCTCCGTATCCGGCCAGGGAGAAGTCCGCTCCCTCGTACACGGTGGAGAACACGATCTTGAGCACCGGGTATACGCAGCACAGGATGATAAAAACTGTGCCGGGGATCAACAACAGGACCGCCGTGTTACGCTTCATGCACGCACTCCTGAAAAGTCGAATTATTTTGCGCATTTTTATTTGAATGTTCGCATTTTACGCGATATTTCTCAAAAAGTCAAGGGGATGAGTCGGAAATTGTCGATGCCTTGTGCCGCTATCATGAAGGTTTTATGGCGGTTGACGCGCCATATTTTGGTGCGGTATACTGGGCCATAGAAAAGGGGGGACGAGGATGTATCCGGACAGACAAAAGGCTCTGGAATTGTTGGCTGACGCGGTAGCGGCCAACCCCGGTCAATGGGACGGCCACAGCAGGGTGGCGGGCGAGTGCGCACAGCGCATCGGCCGGCGGTGCGGCCTGGATGCTGACAAGGCCTATGTGCTGGGCCTGCTCCACGATATCGGGCGCAAGTTTGGTTACGCCCACTTTGGCCACGTGGTGCGCGGGTACCGGTACATGTGTGCGCTGGGCTATGACGAGGTGGCCCGGATCTGCCTGACCCATTCCTTCTGCAATCAGGATATCAACGATTATGTGGGGGAGATCGACGTGTCCCCGGCGGATCTGGCCGATATGACTTGTTTGCTGGACGGCTATGTGTACGATGATTATGACCGGCTGATCCAGCTGTGCGACTGTTTGGCCGGGGCAGAGGGGGTCATGGACATGACGGCGCGCATGGACGACATTGCCCGGCGTTACGGGCAATATTCCCCACAGAAGCGGGCTACTAATCTGCGCATCAAACAGTACTTTGAGGAGATGGCCAAGGAAAATATCTACCGGATCGTAACCGACGACACTGCCCTATGGGACCGGTAAGGAGGAAGCCGTATGTACATCACACAGCTGGACTCTCCGGTGGGCAAACTGACCATGGCCGGTGACGGACAGGCCATCACAGGGCTGTGGATACAGGGACAAAAGTATGACCGCGCCACCCTGCCAGCCCAGGCGCAGGTACGGGATGATCTGCCGGTGTTTGGGGAGGCGCGGCGTTGGCTGGACGCATACTTTGGGGGGAAAGACCCGGGTGCCCTGCCGCCCCTGGCCCCGGTGGGCAGTGCCTTTCGTCAAGCCGTATGGGCCCGGCTGTTGCGGATTCCTCGGGGCAGTGTGGTCACCTATGGCGACATCGCCCAAGCGTTATCGAAGCCTGCCCAGGCTGTGGGCGGCGCTGTGGGGCACAATCCCATCTCCATTCTGATCCCCTGTCACCGGGTGGTGGGCGCGACGGGAAACCTGACAGGTTACGCAGGCGGCCTGGCGGCCAAGGAGCATTTGCTACGGCTGGAGGGCGTGGATATGGCCCCCCTCTTCATCCCCAACGCCAAATAAGGCTGGAGAAAAATGGTGCCCTGTGGCATAGGGTATGGCAAGGGGAGGGAGCTGCATGCGCTATGACCGACAGGCTGCCGTGACCTATGCCCACCGGTGGGCGTACGGACGAAACCCGGCGTACCTGGACTTTGAGGCCCTTGGCGGGGATTGCACCAACTTTGCCTCCCAAGTGTTGTTGGCGGGCGGGTTGCCCATGGACTATTTGCCGGTGTACGGCTGGTTCTACCGCGATGGCTGGCGCCGAACGGCCTCCTGGACCGGTGTGGAGTACCTGTATCGTTACCTGCTGGCTCTGGATCGCCTCGGGACGTCGCAGGCCCGGGTGGTGCCCTTGGCAGACGTGGAGCCCGGCGACATCGTCCAGTTATCCTTTTCCCCCGGACGATACCACCACAGCCCGGTGGTGGTGGCGGTGCAAGCGCCGGATCCCCAGGGGATCCTGGTGGCCGCCCATTCTATTGACGCGGACAATCGGTCGCTGAGCACCTATGCCTACGACGCGCTTCGCCCGCTGCATATCGTCGGGCAGATCACAGACGGAGGAGTCCTATGAAGGTTTTCGATTACGCGGGCAACGTGTTTGCCGAGATAAAGCACCTCTCCGCGGAGCGTGCCGCAAGCGACGCATTGTTCTTGCTCTGCCGCCCCCAGGAGGTGCCGGACTTGCAGACCGCCTTTGGCCTGGACGAGGGTACGGTGCTGGACTGCAACGACCTGGATGAGAGCGTCCGGTTCACCAGCTTTGACGGGTACGACTTTTTAAGCCTGGTATACGTGGAGCCAAAGGAAAGCGCCGCGCTGCTACAAGAAATCAATGTCTATATCAGCAAGCGCTACGTCATTCTGGTGATGCCCCCTCACGAAAGCCAGCGCCTGTCTGCCCTGGAGCAAGCGGTGCTGGGTGTGGCCCAGGCCATGACCGTCGGGGAGCGTCAAGGCCGGATCGGACGACTGTATTTTGCCATATTGCACGCGCTGGTTGCCGACTTTGGGGACATGCTGGAGGGGCTGGAGGACCGTATCGAGGCCCTGTCGGAATGTGTTGCCTTAAAGCTGGACGAGCACTGCTTCACCCGGATCAATGATTTGCGCCGGATCACCTATACCGTCAAGAAACAGATGCGGGCCTTTTCCTATATCGGCGGGCAGATCCTGATGGACGAAAATGAGCTGATCGACAGGCGGCAGGTGCGATACTTCCGCAACATCGATACCCGGATGAAGCGCCTGAATGACTTTGCGGAAAGTGTATACACCCTTAGCAACGAGCTGTTGTATACCTATGATAGCAAGCTGACCATGCGCACCAATGACATCGTCAACAAGCTGACCATGCTGACCTTGATCGTGGGGCCGCTGACGGTGATTACAGGCATTTATGGCATGAACTTTGACGTGATGCCGGAACTGCGCACACCCTGGGGCTACCCGATTGTTTTGGCAGTGATGGCGCTGATCAGCTTTAGCATTTATCGGTTCTTTAAGCGGAAAAAGTGGCTGTAAGAAGCCGGCTGGGAGGAGAATCCGTGGTCATGCAAAATGTTGAGACCTTTGGGCGTACCCTTGGTCAAGAGATCGCTCGGGTCATGGTGGGCAAGGAGGCCGAGACCCGACTTTTGCTGTGCGCCCTGTTGGCCCAGGGCCACGTGCTGCTGGAGGATGTGCCCGGCACCGGCAAGACCGTGCTGGCGCGTACCTTGGCGCGGCTTCTGGCCTGTCCCTGCGCCCGGGTGCAGTGCACACCGGATCTGTTGCCCGCCGACATCCTGGGCGCCAGCATCTTTGATCCCCGGACCGCCGATTTTCACTTCCGGCCGGGCCCGGTGTTTACCGGCATCCTGCTGGCCGACGAGCTCAACCGTGCCACACCCCGGACCCAAGCCGCTTTGCTGGAGTGCATGGAGGAGCGGCAGGTCACCGTCAGTGGTGAGACATACAAACTCAGCGACGGCTTTTTTGTCATCGCCACCCAGAATCCCATCGAGCTCCAGGGCACCTTTCCCCTGCCGGAAGCGCAACTGGATCGCTTCCTGATGCGGCTTAAGCTGGGATATCCTACCGCGGCGCAATCCATGGCGCTGCTGGCGCGTTTTGGTGCGGGAAACCCCTTGGAAGCGCTGGCTTCCGTCGCCGGGGAGGCTGACCTGGCAGCCGCTCAGCAGGCCTGTAAACAGGTCCACGTCTCGCCGGAGCTCCACGGCTACATCGTGGCCCTGGCCGAGGGGACCCGTGCCCTGCGGGAGGTGCAACTGGGGGTCAGTACCCGGGGGATGCTGTCGCTCATGCGTTGTGCCCAGGCCCATGCCGCCCTGCAGGGGCGCGATTTTGTGACCCCGGACGACGTCAAGGCGCTGGCGGTGGCTGTGCTGTCTCACCGGTTGGTGATGCGCGGCGCACTGTTGACATCCGGCGCCCAGGAGGAGGCCGTTCGCCAAGTGCTATCCGCCACAGCGGTGCCCACAGAGGCCCGCGGATAAGGAGGATCGCATGCGCATCCTGTGGCTGTTCATCATCGTCGCCCTGCTGGGCGGATTACAGAGTGCACTGTTTCGCCGGGTGGGCCTGCGGGCCCTGACTTATCGGCGCAGTTTTGGTACGCCCCATGTGTTTGAGGGACAGCAGACCGAGCTTGTCGAGGTGCTGGAGAATCGGTCCCTGCTACCCCTGCCATGGCTCCGGGCGGAGTCCCGCATGTCGCCCGCCCTGCGTTTTGGTACCCAGCCCACCGAGGCGCACACCGTCAGCGGCGACATGTACCATAGCAGCGTCTTCTTCCTGCCGGGTCTTTCCCGCAGAATCCGGCGCTATCCCCTTACCGCTACCCGGCGGGGCTGCTTTAGCGCGGCCACGGTATCCCTGACTTGCGGAGACCTATTGGGCATGCAAACCAGCGACGCGCTGCAGTTGGACACCGGTGCGGTGCTGGAGGTCTTTCCGCGGCTGATGGCGGAGGCTGACCTACCCGCCCTGTGCCGCCGCTTTCTGGGGGAGGTGCTGGTGCGTCGCTTTATCCATCCGGATCCTTTTCTGATCAGTGGGGCGCGGGCCTATCGGCAGGGGGATTCGCCCCGGGATATCGATTGGCGCGCCACTGCCCGCATGGGGGAGCTCCAGGTGCATACCTATGATTTCTCTGCCGATCCCTGCCTGTTGGTGGTGCTCAATGTTCAGCGCACCGAGGGCCAGTGGGCCGACCTGTCCGCGGACGAGCTGGCGGTGACCGAGGCCGACGTATCCCTTGCGGCCTCCCTGTGCTTAGCGGCCCTGAATCGCGGCGCCGAAATAGGCTTCGCCGCCAACACGGACACCCTGGCCCAGGAGGGTCAGTGTGTCTGGCTGCCGCCCATGCGGTCCCAAGCTCAGGCCGAGGCGCTGCTATCCTTGTTCGCCCGGTTGACCCTGCGCCGGGCCGCCAACTTTTACACCTTTCTGGAGCGGCTCGCGCCCCCCGCTGATGCGGATATCCTGATCCTATCCCATTATCACAGCCAACGCATCGACCAGGCCATCGCCGGGCTCCGGGCCGGGGGTCATCAGGTCATGTTGCAGTCATTGAGCGGGGGGGATGCCCATGACGTGGCGTGAGGTGTGGCGGCGCTTGACCGCCCTCGTGTTGCAGGGGTTGGCGGTGGCGCCTTTGTGCTACTTGCTGGCGCTGCATCTGTGCCCCGATGCGCCCTTGCCCTTGTTATTGATACCGGCGGTTGCCGGGATAGGGTGCCTGTGTATCGGCTTGTTGCCCAGCCGCCTTCGCGGGGGGGCTATGGGGTTGTGGGCGATGTGCAGCGTGGGTGCCGTGGCCTTTTGCATGCGATCGGCGGGGATCCGGGACTGGGTGGGCGGCATTGCTTACGGAATGCTCTGCGGCGCGTTGGTGCCGTATCTATCCATCACTTGCGCCGCCACGCCCCCGGGCGGCGTGCTGATGGCGGCCCTGGGCCTCCATGCGGTCTGCGGCATATGGGCTTCCCGACCCGTGGCGCCGGTGGGGGCGGCGCAGGTTATCTTTGCACTGGCCTGCGGGTACTTAACGGCATGGGTGCTGCACCTGAACGGGCAAACCTTGCGGGCGTTGTATGCGCGGCAGTCGGTTCGGCCCCCCCGTGCCCTTCGCTGGGGGAACGGGGCATTGTGTCTGGCGCTGCTGGCCCTCACCTTTTTGCTGGCGGAGTTTGATCGCGTCCGTGCTTGGGTGGGGAAGGCCCTGGCCACATTGCTGCGTTGGATCATGGCCCTTTTGGCATTGCTGGCTCCCGTGGAAACCACCCGCCAAGCCGTCGAACCACCGTCTCCCATGGACATGATGCCTGTTGCCCCTGCCGAGCCCGCCCTCTTCTGGATCATTTTGGAGAAGGTGTTCCTGGTGTTGGGC
>JAVBUS010000106.1:0-4956 GCA_031555125.1 Eubacteriales bacterium
CTCACTGGCCAGGCCACCGTCACCACCCTGGCGGGGGATGTGCCCCAGGCCCACAACACCTTCGACAACCCGCACCGGGTGCGGAGTCAGCGGACCCAACGCGCCTTCCGGGATGGGGACACCCTGATGCTGCCCGCCGCCTCGGTGGTGGCGGTGCACATCCAGCGCTAACCCCGTTTCTGCAGCGATTCACACAAAAGAAGCCATGGTCTTTGCCGCACAGCGGCGAATTCCATGGCTTCTTTGTGTCAAAAATGGACACCATTTGTGTGTTTTGACACCTTTCTCATTGGGACACACTCTGGTATGCTGGAGACGATTTCACAGGGATACGCTCCCTCACCTACCCATAGGCGGATGGAGGAAAGCGCATGGAGATACCAATCCGGGAACACGTACGCTTTTTGTCTGCGGGTCAGTTTCACGCCCAGCCCGGCTTTATCCATCAGCGGCGGCTGCTGGACAACAACGTGCTGCTATTCTGCGTCCGGGGCGAGCTGCATATCCGGGAAGCCCAAGGGATGTACACCCTGCGCCGGGGGGACGCCCTGGTGCTGCGGGCCGAGACCGAGCACGTCGGCTTTGCCCCCTCCCAGGGGGAGCCCCCCATCTATTACTGGACGCACTTTGTCCACGCCTCCCCCGCCCCCGGGAAAGAGGCGCTGTCGTTGCCCCAATATGTGTCGTGTCACACACCGGAGAAGCCCATGATCCTCATCGGCCAACTGATGGACACCAGCCAGACCCCCGATGCCCACCCTATGGCCTGCGACCTGTTTCTGGCGCTGTTGTTGATGGAGCTGGCCCGGCAAAGCGCTACGGGGACACAAAACAGCAACAGCCTGACCCTGCACATGCTGGAGTGGCTGCGGGTCCATATCCAGGATCAGGTGACCCTGGGGGATCTGGCCAAGCACTTCAACTACAGCCCAGAGTATCTGTCGCGCACCTTTAAGCTGCGCACCGGCATGACCATCAAGGCCTACCTGCAGCAACGGCGGCTGGAGATGGCCAAAGAGCTGCTGTCCTCCACCTCCATGCTGGTCAAGGAGATCGCCTATGCCGTGGGTTATTCCAGCGAGAAGGTGTTTGACAAGGTCTTTGCCCGGTCGGAGCACATGACCCCCACCCAATACCGCAATGCGTTCCCCAAACCCCATATGAATTTGCGCTGATTTCACCATATTGAACGAAAAAACCGCCGGAAGCTTTTGCATATAGTTAGTTTTCGCCCTTGCATGCAGGTCAACAATCGACACCATAAGTCAGCTTTGCACCCTTGTGAGCAGGGGCTCCCCTCTGCTATGCTTATAGACAGAGAGGCCGTTGCCAAACGGGTCTGATGGCCACAGACCGTGTTTTTTTGTACCCCAAATGCCGGCGGTACGAGGATGCGCAGCGCCCCAACCAACCCATTCACCGGAAACAACAAAAGGAGGCGTACATCATGCTCCGTAAAACCCTTGCGATCCTGTTGAGCCTGCTATTTGTCACAGCCATGATCCCCGCCGGGGCGGAGGATGCCCTGGTCTTCTCCTATTGGGGCGGCGGCTACGAAAAGGAAATCGTGGAGGACGCCCTGCGCCGCTTCACCGAACAGACCGGCATCCCCGTGGAGGGCATGCATATTCCGGAGGATTACAATACCAAGCTCACCGCCATGGCCGCTGCCAATACCCTGCCGGACCTTGGCTATATGTCCGAGTCCCTGGTAGTGGAATGGGGCATGAACGACATGTTCGTGGACATGACGGACATGTACAGCCAACCCGACTTCGCCAAAAAGTTGGAGCAAAACACCTTTAAGACCCCTGACGGCAAGATCCTCGGTACCTCTTTGGGCAACGAAGTAGCCCTGATGTTTTATAACAAGGCCATCTTCGATGCCGCCGGTGTGCCCTATCCCCCTTCCAAGGCCGAGGATGCCTGGACCTGGGAAGAGTTCGTGGAAGTGGCCAAAAAGCTGACCAAGGACAGCAGCGGCAAGACCCCCAATGACGAAGGCTTCAACCCCGACGACATCGTCACCTACGGCTGCCGCCTGCCCAAGTGGGGCATGATGTACTACCCCTTCCTGTACTCCAACGGTGGCGGCTTCTATAGTGAAGACTACAAGGAATTGCTGCTAAACAAACCCGAGAGCGTGGAAGTGTTCCAAAAGATGGCGGACCTGATCTATGTGGACCACGTGCACCCCACTCCGGATCAGAACTCCACCGTGCCCGGCATGGACGCGGCCTTCTTGAGCAACTGCCTGGCCATGCAGGTGGACGGACAGTGGTCCCTCCAGGCCCTGGCGGAGGCCCACAAGGAAGACGACATCCAGTTCGGCATCGGCGTGTTGCCCAAGTTTAAGGAGCCCGCCACCTCTAACGTGGGCTGCCCCGTGGTGGTCTTTAAGTCCAGCAAGCAGCAGGAGAACGCCCTGAAGCTGGCCCGCTTCCTGCAGGATCCCGGCAGCGTGCTGCCCTTGATCCAGTCCGGTCTGTGGCAAGCCAACGAGCAGGATTGGTACACCGACGAAGAAAAGATCGCCCAGTGGATCACCGAGGGCGTCCATCCGGAAGAGTACCGTACCGCGGTCATAGACTACTGCAAGGACTACCTGCGGGAGAATCCCTTCTTTAAGCTGGCCGGCACCAACAAGATCGACGACCTGATCGGCCCGGCCCTGGATCAGGTGTGGTCCGGCAAGATGACCGCCCAGGAGGCCATCGACGGCGCCATGCCCGAGATCCAGAAGGTCTGGGATACCATCAAGCATTGATGAAGTGCGCAGGGCGGGGCCGACCACCGTTGGCTCCGCCCTTTCCCATCAATCCCAGGAGAGAAGGTGGTTCCTTGTTAGCCAACGCGCCCAACACCGCACGCAAGCGCAAGTCCAGCCCCATGCGCCGCCAAGCGACACTGGCGGGTTATCTATTCATCATGCCCGCCATCCTGGGCATCATCTTTTTGACCTATGGCCAGATGCTGGCCAGTTTCATCCTGTCCCTTACCGACTGGAACGTGCTCACCGCCCCGGCCTTTGTGGGCCTCCATAACTACGTCAAGCTGTTGACCGACGATCCGTTTTTTTGGAAGTCCATTGGCGTCACCGTCTACTACGCCCTGGGCGCAGTGGTGGTGACCCAGTTCACCGCCCTGATGCTGGCTGTGTTGCTCAACGTCAAGACCATCCGGGGCAAGGTGGTCTTTCGCACCATCTTTTATCTGCCCTCCATCGTGCCCGCCGTGGCCTCCGCCCTGCTGTGGATGTGGCTGTTCAATCCCGACTTTGGCATCTTGAACGCCATCCTAAAGCTGTTTGGCACCAAGAGCAGCTGGATTTTTGCCGAGTCCACCGCCGTCCCCTCCATGATGATCATGAGCGCGTGGGGCTGCGGCGGTGCCATGGTGGTGTACCTGGCCGGACTGCAAAACGTGCCCCGGGAGCTACTGGAGGCCGTGGAAATCGACGGCGGCGGCATCTGGGCCAAGTTCCGCTACTGCACGCTGCCCATGATCTCCCCGGTGATGTTCTACAACGTGCTGATGGGCATCATCGGCGGGTTTATGGTATTCTCTAACGCCTATATCATGACCGAGGGCGGCCCCAACAACGCCACGTTGTTCACCTCGCTGTTGATTTATCGTACCGCGTTTAAGTATAATCAAATGGGTTACGCCAGTGCCTTGGCATGGATTGTTTTCTTTGTGCTGGCCGGTGTGACCGTCCTGGTCTTCAGGACATCGAAAGGGTGGGTGTATTATGGCGATGCCGGCGACCGCTAAACGCCGCCTGCCCCTGCAAACCATCCTGGGGCGGACCGGTCTGTACATTCTGCTGTTGGCTATCACCTGCGTGTGCATGTTGCCGCTGTTTTGGCTGCTGCGCAGTTCGCTGATGAGCAACGGCGAGATCTTTATCGCGCCCCCCAGGCTGCTGCCCTCCAGGTTTCGGTGGGAAAACTACGGCAAGGCTTTTGCCGCCTTTGACGCCCTCAAGTACGGCAAAAACACCATGTCCATCCTGATCCCCTGCGTCATCGGCACGGTGCTGACCAGCGCCATGTGCGGTTACGGCTTCGCCCGCATCGACTTCCCGGGGAAGAAATTCTGGTTCATGCTGGTCATCGGCGCCATGATCCTGCCGGGACATGTGGTGTTGATTCCCCAGTTTATCATGTGGAGCCGGCTGGGCGCCATCAACACATTTTGGCCCCTGACGTTGGGGGCGTTCCTGGGCGGCGGCGCGGGCAATATCTTTTTGATGCGTCAGTTCTTCCGCACCCTGCCACGGGAGTACGACGAGGCAGCCATCATCGACGGATGCGGGTATACCCAAATCTTCTTCCGCATCCTGATGCCGCTGATCCGCCCCATCATGATCACCATCGCCATCTTTACCTTCATGGGGGTGTGGAACGACTTCCAGGGTCCGCTGCTCTATCTGCAGCGGGAAGAAAAGTTTACCCTGGCCCTGGGGCTGCTCACCTTCCGCGGCTCCTACTCCAGCAAGTGGAACCTGCTGATGGCAGCATCGGCTGCCATGATCGTGCCCGCCATTCTGCTGTTTGCCGTGGGGCAAAAGTACTTCCTGGAGGGCATCACCTTAACCGGCATCAAGGGGTAGTCCGCCCCGATCATCATCGAAGAAAGACAGGGACGAATATGAACGTATTTCAACCGACGCAGCCCGTGCGCACCGGCGTAACCATCCGAGACACCTTCTGGTCGCCCAAGCTGCACACCTTCCGGCACACCTCGCTCCCCGATGTGTTTGACAAGCTGGAGAAGGACGGCGCCATCACAAACTTTGAAAAGGTCACCGCCGGACACGGGGAGCACCAGGCCTGCCCTTGGCACGACGGCTTGTTCTTTGAGACCCTGCGCGGCGCGGCGGACTACCTGCTTAAGGAGCGGGATCCCCGGCTAGAAGCCCGCATCGACGCCTACATCGTGGCGGTGGAACAG
>JAVBUS010000244.1:0-7958 GCA_031555125.1 Eubacteriales bacterium
AAAGCCAGGAGGGTACGCGGATGCGGTTATGGTACCGGCAACCCGCCCAGCAGTGGGTGGAAGCATTGGCAATCGGCAACGGACGTATGGGCGGGATGGTGTTCGGTGGGGTGAGCCGGGAGCGCATCGCACTGAACGAGGATACGCTGTGGTCGGGCTACCCCCGGGAGACGGCGGTGCCCGGCGGTGCGCGGCACGTGCAAAAGGCCAGGGATCTGATGGACGCGGGGGATCTGGCGGGGGCGGAGGCATACATTCAGGCCCACCTCACCGGCCCCTATACCCAGGCCTATGAACCGCTGGGGGACCTTACTCTGTCCTTCCCGGGCCTGGAGGAGGCGACGGCGGACTATACCCGCGCACTGTCCCTGGACGAGGCGGTGGCTACCACCACCTTTGTGTCCGGCGGGGTGCGGCATCGGCGGACTTATTACGTGTCCGCACCGGATCAAGCCTTGGTGGCGCAGCTTTCGGTGGATGTGCCTGGGGCACTGAACCTGGATGCGGGGCTGGACAGTCCCCTGCGCCACCGGGTGACGGCGGAGGCGTCGGCGCTGTGGATGCATCTGCGGGCACCCAGCGTCAGCGAGCCCAACTACAAGCGGCACCCGGAGCCCATTGCCTACGCCGATGATCCGGCACGACAGGGGATGCGGGCGGCAGCGGTGCTGGAGGCCGCCCACCGGGGCGGCAGCCTGACCTGGGACGAAACCGGGCTGCACCTGCGGGGGGCCGATTCGGTGACCCTGGTGCTGTGCTGCCGCACCAGCTTCGCGGGCTTCGGACGGCACCCGGAACTGGCGGGCCTGGACGAGGTGGCCCTGTGCCGCCAGGACTTGGCCCGGTTGCCGGAGGGGCTTTGCGAGGGGACGCTGCGTGCCCGCCACGGGGCGGATCATGCCGCGCTTTTTGCCCGCACCACCCTGACGTTGGCGGGGGACGACCGGGATGACCTGCCCACGGACGTGCGGCTGAAGGCTTTCTACGATGATCCGACCCAGGACGTGGGGCTGGTGACGCTGCTGTTTCAGTTCGGGCGTTACCTGCTCATCGCCTGCTCCCGTCCCGGCACCCAAGCCGCCACCCTCCAGGGCATCTGGAATCAGGAGGTTTGCCCGCCCTGGAGCAGCAACTACACCATCAACATCAACACCCAGATGAACTATTGGCCTGCCGAGGTCTGCAACCTGTCGGAGCTTCACGAGCCGCTGTTCGACCTGGTGGATCGTCTGCGGGTGACGGGGAGCCGGGTGGCCCGGGACATGTTTGATGCCCGGGGTGCCGTAGCGGGGC
The DNA here is from genome assembly GCA_031555125.1 of Eubacteriales bacterium. Taxonomy (GTDB): domain Bacteria; phylum Bacillota; class Clostridia; order Christensenellales; family Aristaeellaceae; genus WQXF01. The sequence continues at coordinate 1,294 of JAVBUS010000244.1, forward strand.
ACAACGCCGACCTGTGGGGTCAGGCCGCGCCGGTGGGCGAAGGGCTGGATGGTTGCGTGGGGTACGGCTGGTGGCCCATGGGCTACGCCTGGCTGGCCACTCACCTGTACGATCACTTTGTGTACACCGGGGATGCAGACTTTCTGCGGGACCGGGCGCTGCCTGCCTTCCGGGATGCGGCGGTATTCTTTGCCGATACGCTGACAGTGGGGTCGGACGGGGTGGGCCGGTTCTATCCGGCCACATCGCCGGAAAATGCCTATACGGTGGGCGAGGGCTCGTTCGTCATTGCCCGGCAGACCACCATGACGCTGGCCTTGATCCGGGAGACCTTCGAACATTACCTGGACGCCCTGGCGGTGCTGGGCATCACGGAGCCGGAGGCCACCGCCGTCCGGGCGGCGTTGGTTCACTTGCCGCCCTATCCGGTGGGACCGGATGGCCGCTTGCTGGAGTGGGACGCGCCCTATGACGAACCGGAACCGGACCACCGCCATGTTTCGCACCTGCTGGCATTGTATCCGGGCCGCAGCATCCACGCGGAGGAAACCCCGGCCCTGGCCCAAGCCTGTCGTGCATCGCTGGAAAAGCGCGGCGACGACGGTACCGGCTGGAGTCTGGGGTGGAAGGTGGGCCTGTGGGCGCACCTGCGGGATGGCGACCGGGCGCTGAAACTGATCCGCCGCCAACTGCGGCCGGTGATCACCGGTGCGACCTCCTATGGGCCGGGGGGCGGCACCTATCCCAACCTGTTCGATGCCCACCCGCCCTTCCAGATCGATGGAAACTTTGGTGTGACGGCGGGCATCGCACACCTTTTTGTGCAGGCGTGGCGGGATACGGTGCGCCTGTTACCCGCATTGCCCAGCACCTGGCAAACGGGTGCGGTGCGGGGCCTGCGGGGAGCCAATGGCTGCATCATTGATTGCAGCTTCTGTGACGGCGCACTGACCGATGCTACGGTGCATGGCGGTGCCGCCACCCCACAGCGGGTTACGGTGTGCTATGGCGAGTATCGCCGGACCTTGACCCTGGCCCCCGGAGAGACCATCCGGCTAGACGGAAGCTTGGGCCTGGCTCTGTCCTAGCGCCCGCAGCACCGGCAGCACCCGATCTTTGCCATCCATGTACAATAGTTCCGCAATGGTGGCGGCGGGAATGGGCTGGCCGGCCTGGGCAGCGATCTGGGCCATCTGCAAGATGAACTCATTTTGGGCCTGTTGCCGGGCGGGATTGCGGCGCTGCACCTGTACCTGCACGGTGTAGGGCGGGGTAGTGGGCAGAGAATCTTCCATGGACATAGACAGCCCCGGCAGGGCGTAGGCGTCGCCGCGCATCAGGCGCACGCCACTCATCTCGATCTGCCGGGGCGCGTTGTCGTGTCCGGTGATCAACTGGGTGCGGGGCTGGTCGTAAAATTCGGCGATGAGCCACAGCATCATCTCCACCATCTCCCGGAACCCGTCGTTGAGGGTTGCGGTGTACAGGCGGCTGGTTTTCCCCCCGGCCTCCTGCAGCGCCACGATGGCACTGGCGGCGGTGACACCCAAGCCGCCCTCACCCCTGGAGAACTGGCTCTGGCCGCTCTCCAGTTTGATCTGCTCCTGAAAGCTCAGCATCTGCATGTGGGCTTGGCCGGATAGCGGTGCGCTTTGGAACCATCGCAGGGCGTTTTCACCGATGTTATCGCCCCGGATGATGTTCCGGTTCCAGTCGGTCAGGTCTGCGTCGTCAATGCCGGCAGAGTGGTTGACCAACAGACGCGCCTTGGCGCTCATGCGGGTGTTTTCGTCAATATACTGGGCATAGCGGTTGATGTAGCGCTGCATGGGCGCGAACTCGTGGACCATGCCGTTGCCGACGCATTGTCCCTCGACGGGGGTGAACACATCCACCACAAAGGGATAACGCCCATGGCGGTACACCCCTTGGGGGCAACTGCTCTCGCTGCTATATAGCAAGGCGCGGCCGGCGATGTGGGCCACATGGATGGCAAAGCGCCGTTCGGCTGCGTCGTAGCGGCGATACCAGTATTCCAGCATCAGCACCTCGTCCTCCAGGTCATCGGTGGGGAGCAGGGTCGACTGGTCGGGCTTTTCGTGGGCATAGGGGTCGGCTTGGATGTAGGGGGCGGCCTGGGGGTAGTGTTCGGCATACCAGCTGCGTGGGTGGAAGGTGGCCACGAAAATTCCCCGGGCATCCTGGATGTCCTGGTAGGCGGGATCCCAATAGAAGGACTCCATGGGGCGGCGCACCAGGGCGATGTCACCCTCGCCGCCGCACAGGTCGGGGTCCCAGACCACCTGGGTCACACTGGTGCCGGTAAGATAAAAGTCGGTGACCCGCTGGCGGTGCAAGCGCTCGAACCGGTTCTTTTCCATCACATAGCGCAGCATGTCGCTCAGGTCCTCGGCAACCTCCTGCAGGCTGGGCTGCTCGGGCAGCAGGGCGGCCTCCGGCAGGTTGTCCATCTGGTCGGCGATGCAGCTGGTGACGGTGCTTTTCAGGGTGTGCAGTTGGGGGGCTCTGGCTTCCTCGGCGGTGCCGGGGGCGTCCTGGTATGGATCGTCCAGCAAAAAGATTCGGCGGCACAGAGCAGCGCGGCGATGCATGGGGGCGCACTGCTGGCGAAAGTGTTCGAACAGGTCATAGGCGCGGTCCACCACTGCACGCCGGTCAGAATCCAGGGGCTGATCCATGGGCAGCGGCGGGGCCAGGGGAGTGGGATAAGGATGGGAATGTGGCATGATGTACGCTCCTTTGTTTCGTGGGATCAAAACGAGGGCCGTGGATGCTTTGTGGAACGCCGGGGCAGGGAGACGGCCTTTTCGGCATGCGCTTACCGCCTCTTTTCCCTCGGTCCCGTGGGCCAAGCCATGCAAAAATACCGGGTCTCGTCATAGGCGTGATCCTCGGCGTCGGTGTCCACGTCTTCGGGTCGCTCCTTGCTATAGGGCAGGGTGGGCACGGTGCGCAGCCAATCGGCGCAGTGGCGAAAGACGTACAGGCCGGGGTGGCCTTCGCCGTCCATGGATAGGCGATAGTGCAGCTGCATCTTTCCGGCAAGGCGGCTGTTGTCTGCCTTCGCGAAGTACACGCCCTCCTCGGCCATCTGGGCTTCAATGCTGATGCCGGTGGAGATATCCCAAATGGCGGGATCGGCGATGCCCAGGACGCGGATGCCTTCGCGGCGTTCCCCTTCCTCCCGGGCGAGGATGCCCCGGGCGATTTCGCGCGGGGGCAGCTTCAGCCCGGTGTTGGGCTGGCCGGTGCAGCCGTACCACTCGCGGTAACGGTAGACGGTACCGCCGGGGGCCACCGCCCACCAGCCCACGCTGAAGGGCCGTGAAAAACCAAAGTCAAAGCTGCGATAGCGGGTCCATGTGGGGGGTAGGTCAAAGGGGGCGATAACGTGGGTATGCAGGTGATCGTGATGGTGATCGGGATCGTCGGTGAACTCCGCGAACACCTGGCCCTCAAAGGCGTTCCAGTCCCCCAGTAGCAGCGCACGGCGCAGGGCTTCGGGCTTGCGCTCCAGCTCGAACACGTAGTCGGTGGACAGGTGCGGGTTCTCCGTAGCCAGGGAGGGGATGTACTGCAGGGTGTGGGATTGCGCGGCGCCCAAGGTTTGGGAGTACACGGAGCGGGTGTGGAGGCCCATGGGGGTGCCCGCATCCACAAAGTGGGATTTGACCCAGCTGTGGCCGATCCCGCCGGGATTGGTGGCGCAGCGGGTGCGGGGACGCAGTAGGCCCATCCGGGCCGGGATCCGCAGGCGGGCCTTGAAGGCATCGTACATGGATCGGGTGAAGTGGGTCAGTTCGTCGATGTACAGGCCATGGATTTCCGCGCCCTGGTATTGGTGCAGGTCCTTCTCGCTCTGACAATGGCGAAAGCGCATCACCGATCCGTTGTGCAGGCGCAGGTCGTGCTTGGTGGCGTTGTAGTGGTATAGGGGCGAAGGAATACTGCGCAAGGCCTCGGCGATGAGGGTGTCCTCCAGCTCTGGGTACGTGCGGCGCAGCAGGTAGGCCTGATAACCAGGGTGCTCCAGGCACCGCAGCAGGGCGTCCATAACCAGTGCCTTGCTCTTGCCGCCACCCGCCGCCCCACCATAGAGCACCTCGTCGGCGGGGCTTTGGTGAAAAGCGGCCTGCTTGGGTGTGGGGCGATAGTCCAGGATGATGTCGCTCATGGGTGCGCCTCGCTTTTTTTCTTGGGCACGGACTTCCCCCGCATGGCGGCGTCAAAGCGGACGGTGATAGCGCTGTCCTCCTCGGCGTTGGCTAACCCGGCCCGCTGGAGGATCTCCTTGGCGGCGCTTTGGGCAACCTTGGGGTCGATGTGGTCCATGTGGGCGTCGAAGACCTCCAGGGCTTTGGGGAGCATGGACAACAGTTTTTTGCGGGCTTGTTGCATGTCATTTTTCCTTTCTGGTGGGTATAGAAAAGCGAGACAGGCATGTGCCTATCTCGCTGTGGGGATGGAGCGGACTGGGGTAACACCGCACAAAGGAGAGCAGTTGGCTACGCGAGAGGTTTTCGCGCTGATCGAGGAGCCTGTAGGAAGCCGTGGCAGCGCCACGGCGACCGGAAGCGCGACATTGTGCAGCACGAAAAGATCCCTGTGGACGACTGCCCGATTTGTGCGGTGTTGTCCTAGAAATCGCTCAGGTCGACGTCGTTGAATACCATGTCGCCCTTGCGCTTGCCGTCGGGGGTCTCGTATATGTGGTTGATCACATATTCATAATACGGCTTGATATACATGGCCTTTTCATACACGCTATAGCTGCCGTTCTCGCCGAACATGTCTTTCTCACCAAACCAGGCTATGCCGATGGCGATGCTGATGCGGTAATAGTAACCGGCCTTGATTCTGCAACCGGCGGACTTCCCTGCATGGACAAACAGCGCGGCGATGAGTTCACCCTCGCCGGTGTCGTTGGGACTTTTGAGGCGCTCCAGCTTGATGTATACCGGATCATCGGTTTTGTTGCGTAAGGTGAAGCGTGAATTACCGCCGCTGGAGGGCAGGAGAGCGCCGTTGGCCGGATAGGGAATGGGGTCGTTGTTGAGGGCGGAGATCATGGTGAAAGTGCTGTCTGCCGCAGTCATTTCGGCGGCCAAGATCGGCAACGGGCCGGCGAACTGCTCCGCACCCAGGGCTTCCATCACCAGGGAGGGCTTGCTTAGGGCGAAGGCGGCCAAGTTAACGGTCATGGTCTTCTCTTCCCAGGTGCCATCTTTGATCTTTAGGGCTTGCATCCGCTCCCCGGCGGCTTGGGCAGCAAAGGTGGGGATGTCGCCCTTGGGCAGCTCGCCGCTGAGGTACTTGCGGATGACCACGCCGGTATACTCGTTGACGGCCTCGTCGGTCTTGGCCGGTACTTGGTAGTTCAGGGTCAGGCCCGCGCCTTGTTCGGCCATGCTCCAGGCAGCCTTACGCATGGTCTGGGCATAGATCGGCAGGCACTTTGCCAGGGCCTCGGCATCGGGCAGATCACTTTCGGCCAGATAGTCCACCATGCCATAGGCCACCGTGTCACCGATCTTTTTGTCATACAGGCCGCCGGCGCCCTTGGCAAACTGCTTGCCATGGAAGGCGGAGGCGCTCATGGGCACCGGGAAAACCAGGCGGCTGACGGCGCGGATGGCCTTGCTCTTTTCCAGCAGGGTAAAGGTCCACTTGTCCAGACCCTTGAGCAAGGTGTCCTGGATCCAGGCGTCCAGCTTCGCTTCATCCGTCTTGTCGGCCAGGGGGGTGACAAAGGCACCCTTGGTCACGATGGGGTAGGTAGCCAGGGTGTCGATCATGGCCTTGTGCCACTCCTGCAGATAGGGCAGAGGGTCGGCGCCCTTGTAGACCGGGATGGTCTTGCCGGCGGAGGTGCCAAACTTGGGGGCATACAGGTAGATGCTGACGACGCCGGTCTTTTTATCGGTGACCAGGGCGGCAGATTTGCTGGCCCAATCGGCCAGGGCGGGGGCGAAGCCGTGGTACTTGTCGCCGGCCAGGGCCAGGATCCGCTCGGATACCAGGGTGCGGGCGCCGTCCAGGGCGGCCTGCTGCTCCGGCGTGGGTGGCGCGGGGGTAGCCTTGGGTGCGGCCAGGCTGGGTAGGGCAGTCAGCATCAGGCACAGGCAAAGCAGTGCGCAAAGGCTGCGGCGCAGGATGGATGACGTCATGGAGAGCCCTCCGTTTCCATATTCTTGATGCTCGTATTGTACAAGAAGCGTCCGGCTAACGCAAACGAATTTGCACTATCAAACAAAACTTCATGTTTGGGGCACCGATTTGGCTGTAAGTGTATCATAACACCCGCCGTTCGCATCCACAAGTATGGTCTGATCGCGCATTTCATTTCCCGTGTTCTCTTTTCTTCTCCTCTTGCGCCCCGCCTTTCAAAGAGCGCATTTTTGGCACGGCGCGGATCGGCGCATAGGGTTGAGAACGGCATGTGTTGGAGGTGATTTCGTGGCAACGATCGACTGTCGATGGGCGTGCAGCACCTGTGGTGCGCAAGGGATGCTCGGATTCCAGGCATCGGCAGGCCCTCCGGGGCCTCAGGGCGAGTCTGGCTCCTGCGGGCCTACCCGGCGCAGCCGGTCCCCGGTGCGATGGGCCCTATGGGCCCTGCTGGTCCGGAAGGGCCTCCTGGACCG
>JAVBUS010000157.1:0-7642 GCA_031555125.1 Eubacteriales bacterium
GGCGCAGCATGGTGCTGCACCTGGCCAAACTGTGCCGTAGCCAAGGGATGATACCCTACTGCGGTTGTTGGCGCAGCAACGAGGGTCCCCGTCGCATGCTGGAGAGCGCCGGGTTTGTATCCCGGACGCGGCTGCTAAAGATCGGCCTGCAGCCCCCCGCCCGGGAGGAGAAGCGCCTGACGGCACGATAATGTTCACCCGAGGAGGCCCTACATGACGGATGCGACCCATCTATTCCAGGGAACCATCGACGGATGGGAATCCTGGGGACAAGTGTATCAATCCATCGAAGCCTTTGCGCCGCTGATCCACGAGATCGGGCGCAGGCATGGCCTGGAGACCAACACCATCGCCCACCTAACCCCGGGCACTAACGCGGTATTTTTGGTGGGGGACGCGGTGTTTAAGATCTATGCCCCTGCGCAGTCGGGGGTGGTGCCGGACGGTGCGGAATTGGCGGGATTGCGGCATGCCGCCAGTGTGGCGGTGCCGGGGCCGCGGGTGTTGGCATCGGGGGAGATCCGGGATCGCTACACCTTTGCGTATGTGGTGATGGCGCAGGTGCTGGGACAGGAAGCCGGGGACGTATTGCCCGGCGCACCGGACCAGGTGAAAGGATCGGTGGCGGCCCAGCTCCGGGACATTGTCCGGCAGCTCAACGTGCCGCCGCTGGCCCCCGGCATTCCCGATACCGTGGTGGAAAACGCCCGGCACAACCGCCGATGGGGCGCCTTCCCGGAGGAGATGCGGGCAAGGGTGGCGGCCCATGCACAGGCCCTGGACCCGGCCGAATTCGTGTACGTCCATGGGGATTTGACCGGGGAAAACGTGTTGATCTCGCCCCAGGGCACCGTGCAGCTTATCGACTTTGGGGACAGCCACATTGCCCCGGCCTGGTACGAGTGGCCACCCATCGTGTTCGAGTTGTTCCGATGCGATCCGGTGTTGCTGCGGGCCTACTTTGGGGACTTTGAGGCCCCGGAATTTTTCCATACCCTGACCCGAGCGGTGCTGCTCCATGACTTTGGCGGCGATTTTGTACGCAATGCGTGTACGGAGATGGGCGTGGACATTGCCACGATGCGCGATGAGCAGGCGGCAGAGGCCTTGATCCGGCAGCGAATCCTGCACAAGAGATAAACCATCCAAGGAGGAGCTTGTGAGATGACCACGGTATACTTTGTCCGGCATGCCCAGTCCGATGCCCAGATTCACGACCCCATGACCCGTCCCCTGTCGGCAAAGGGCATGGCGGACCGCGCACTGGTGACGGCGTTTTTGGCCGATAAGGGCGTGGATCGGGTACTGTCCAGCCCCTATCGGCGGGCGGTGGACACAGTGGGGGACTTTGCCCAGCGCCAGGGGCTGACCATTGAGATCGTGGAAGACTTTCGCGAGCGAAAGACCAGCACCAACTGGATGACGGACGGAGACTTTTTTGCGGTGATCGAGCAGCAGTGGCGCGACTTTCACTGGAAAAAGCCGGAGCATGAGAGCCTTTTGGAGGTGCAAACCCGCAATATTGCGGCGCTGGGGGGCGTACTCAGGCGCTATGGCGGACAGACGCTGGTCGTGGGCACCCATGGGATCGCCTTATCCACCATCATCAACCACTACGATCCGACCTATGGGTACGAATCCTTTCTGGCCATGGTGCACCTGATGCCCTGGGTTGTAAAGATGCGGTTTGACGGGGAGCGGTTCGTGTCCATTGAGTCCTTCGACCTGCTCGCTGCCCAGGGATAGAGAAAGGATAAACAGATGGAACCGATCCGTACGTATGATGACTTTGTGCGCGTGATCCTGGCCGCCGGATTTTCCATGGGCGGCGGCAATGATGAGGGAATCTTTTCGGCGGTGGGCTGGAACTGGGATGAGGAAGCGCCCTATGAAACCCCTGTGCGCTGGCATACCGGGGACCCGGAGACGGATCCATGGGAGTGGCGCATGCGCGTGCTGGACGAGCGGCAGGATATCGCCTATGCCAAGGTGTTCTTAAAGAAGAGCGGCTATATCACCCGGGACTGGGCGCCCCACTTTATTGCCTTGCGCCGGGGCGCCGCGACGTTTGAGGAAGCCTATGACGATGGGCTGTTTAGCGTCCACGCCAAGCGCATCTACGAGACCGTGGCCCGGCAGGGGGCGTTGCCGGTGCACGTCATCAAACCCATGGCTGGATTCGGCAAAACCGATAAAGCCGCCTTTGAGCGGGCGCTGACTGAGCTGCAGATGCGCATGTATCTGACCATGTGCGGCAGGCAGCAAAAGGCCACGCTCCAAGGGGAGAGCTATGGCTGGTCATCCACGGTATTCTGTACGGTGGAACAGTTCTGGGGTCAGGACGTGATGCGAAAAGCCGCCGCGATGGACGCCTTGACGGCGGCGGAGGCTATTAGGCAGCAGATTCTTTGGCTGAACCCGACGGCACCACAGAAAAAGATTGACCGGTTTCTGAAAGCATAACGGATATCGATGCCCTCGAACGAAATGCAGGATGCATTTCGTTCGAATGCACGGCTTGCGCCGTGACTCGCTTTGCTCGTGATGGTAGGTATGTTTTCCTACTTTGTTGATGGTCTGAGGCACTGGGAATCAGCTCCCGGTGCTTTTGTAATGCCGTACGCCGATCCGCCAAACAATCAGCGAGAACCCCAGAAAGGCCAACCCCGAAGGCAACGCCAGCAAGCCTGTCCATAGGGGTGCGCCCCAACCGCAAACCACCGACGCGGGATAGTAGCTAATGACCAGCATAGGCAGTACAAAGGTGAATACCTTCGCCAGGGTGCGGGGCATGTGCTCCATGGGGATGCGGGTGACCTGGTAGCTGGCGTTGGTGAGGATGAAGATCCAGTCCAGGGCCTTGACGGTGAAGAAGGCGACGCCTGAGCTGAGGACGAACACGCCGCTATACATCAGCAGACCGCCCAGCAGGGCACCGGCGATGAGCAAAATGTTGCCCGGGGTGGGCGAAACGCCCTGGCGGGAGAGGGCCCATAACAGCACCGCAAAACCGGCCCCGGCCCGGGCCAGCCGATGGATATGAAAGTAGGAGGCCGCCACCTGGGTAAACAGAGACTTGGGCCGCAGCAGCAGGCGATCGAAGTCCCCGGAGCGGATCATGCGCCAAGGGAAGTAGTCGAAGCCCCGGCATAGGCTTTCCGCCAGCCCATATGCGGTGACGGCTAGGGAGTAGACCAGCAGCATACGCTCCGCCGTCCAAGTGCCGATGTTGCCCATGCGGCTAAACATGAGCAAGGTGGGCAAGGGATCGGTGACGCACACGAAAAGCACCTGGATCGCCATCAGCCACCAGCCCTTGTACTCCAGGCCGGAGAGCAGATGCATGCGCAGATACCGGATGTAGAGTCTGCATTCGGCAAGCATGCAATCACCCTCCTTGCACGATGATGGTTCGTAGTTTGCGCCGAAGCAACGCGCGTCCGGCCAGGATAAAGGCCACGATCCAGCCCAGTTGCAGCGCAATGGTGAGCAGTCCGGCGGTGGGGCTGATGACGCCTATGTACAGGCGGATGGGCAGGTCCAGGTATCCGGCAAAGGGCTGCAACAGCAGAAAGGGCTGCAACACATCGGGCCAGAGGGGCAATGGCAAGTACCCGCCGCTCAACACGCCACCCAATAGCAGCAGCATGTAGGTCGGGCCTTCGCCCCAGGTGATGCCCAGTCGGATGGTGGTAACCAGCATGCCGTAGGCGGCCCCCAGCAAAAAGGCGCTGGTGAGGGAGACCAGAAACAACACTAAACCCGTCACGGAGGCGGGGGCCCCCAGTTGGAAGCCGGCGGGCATACAAGCCCCGACGACCAATGTAATCAGCGCCCGCCACCAGAATCCGCCCAGCCGCCCCGCGGCGGTCTTGGTGAACCAATGGGCGTACAGATCCAGTGGCCGACACAGTTCCACGCCCACATCGCCGTTTACGATTTTGCCCAGCAGCTCGCTGTCCACGCTCATGGGCGCCAGGGCCCAGATGGCTTGGCCCAGCCAGACATAGGAGACCGTCTGCGGCAGCGTTAGCGTGGGCGCCCCCCCATGGGCGCCATGGAGATAGAAGACGGAGTACACCGTGATCTCGATCAAGGCCCAAAAGATACTGATGCTGGCGCTGGCCAGGGCGGCCATCCGGTATTGCAGACTCTCCGCCATCCGGATGCGAAACAGGGACCAACAAGCGCGCAAGGATGCTTTCATAGGGCCATGTCCTCGTACATCGCGGCGATGACCTCGTCGATGTCCTGGCCGTCCCGGGTGGTGTACCGGGTGCGAAGCGTATCCATGGTACCGTCGTACAATAGCTTACCCCGCCCGATGACCAGCACCCGGGGGCATAGGGCCTCAATGTCATCCATGTCGTGGGTGGTCAGCAGCATGGTGACCCCGGATGTGCGGTTCTCTTCCTTCAAAAAGGCGCGAAGGGCCAGCTTGCTCACGGCATCCAGGCCTATGGTGGGCTCGTCCAGAAACAGAATCCGGGGGCTGTGGAGCAGGGCGGCAATGAGCTCACACCGCATGCGTTGACCCAAGGAGAGCTGTCGGGTGGGGGTGGCCAACAGTCCGCCCACGTCCAGGGCATCGCACAGGGCGGTCAACCGCTGCTTATACCGCGTCTGGGGGATGCTGTAGATATCCCGCAGCAGGTCGAAGGAATCGGACACAGGCACATCCCACCACAGTTGGCTGCGCTGGCCAAACACCACGCCGATCCGGGATACGTGCTGCACCCGCTCCAGCCAGGGCACGCGGTTATCCACGGTGCAGGTGCCGCTTTCCGGGGTCAGGATGCCGCTGATGACCTTGACGGTGGTGGATTTGCCCGCACCGTTGGGGCCGATGTAGCCCACCAGCTCCCCTTCGCCGATGGAGAAGCTGATGTCGTCCAGGGCTTGTACGGTGCGGGCGTTGCGTGAAAAAGCCCCCTTGAGCAATCCCCATTTGCCCTGGGGCCGCTCATAGACCGTAAAGTGCTTGCGGATCCCTGTCAGTTCGATTTGTGCCATGATGGACGCCTCCCTTCACTGGGTGTTTTGGCCAGCGGTGGTGGCAGCAGTATACGGGAATCCGACACAAAAGGAAAACCCGCGGTGCCGCAGCGGCATGGATGACCTGCAGACGACTGAAGGATTCGGCACCCAAACGCCGTTTTGCAGACAAATGCTTGACAAGTTGACATTTTCCAGCTATGATATCTCTATACTCGTTGCTGAACCAACGGGGTCTTCTTTCCTGTTATCTTGATGAGGACAATTTGCGGCGATGAGATGTCATCGCCGTTTTTTTGTTGGGAGGAAAAGCGTTTGCGATACGCGCTGATATCGGATATCCATGGAAACCTGCCTGCCCTGGAGGCGGTACTGGCGGATATCGAGCACCAGGCGGTGGATCATATTCTGGTGCTGGGCGACTACGTCGGTGACCTACCGTGGCCCAATGAGGAAGTGGAGCGCCTGCGCAGCCTGCCCAACGCCACGGTGATTGCCGGCAATCACGAGGGATACATGGTGGACTTGCACCGGCAGGATGCATCCACCTGGATCTATGAGCAGTTTGCGCCCCTATATTGGAACTATCGCACCTTGACCCAGGAGAACCTGGCATACCTGATGGCATTGCCCCAGCGGGTGGAGTTGCCCATGCCCGATGGGACGGTGCTGTCCATGGAGCATGTGCTGCCCATCCATCGCATGCAGCCCAAGGTGTTGCCTATGCATAGTTCGCAATATGGCAAGGGAAGACCGACACCCTATACCCATCAGGATCACTTGACGCATGGACGGGAGGCTGTGCTGGCCCATGGGGAAGCCGCGGCATGGATTGCCCGGCAGCCCAGGGGCGTCCAGACCTTTGGCCACAGTCACCTGCAGTGGCACATGGAGCATCAGGGCTACTGGCTGGTGAATCCAGGGTCCTGCGGACTGCCCACGGATCATCGACCCGGTGCGCCCTATACCATCCTGACGTACACGGGCCAGGGCTGGACGGTGGAGGAGAGGCGGGCGGTCTATGACATTGATGGTACCGTGGCGGCACTGAAGGCATCCACGCTGTTCGAACAGGCCGAGATCTGGTGCCGGGTCATCATCCAAGAGCTGCGGACGGGGGTGGAGCAAATCGGGGACTTTTTGGCCCATGCCGTAGCGGTGGCCGGTACGCCCATGCCGGTGAGCAACCAAGCGTGGCGCAGGGCTGCGGACACCTTTGAGAAGCTGGATGTTTGGAAGGTCGTGTAGCATCGGTTGTTGACGTTTGGGTAACCCCGCACAAATCAGTCAGTCGTCCACAAGGATCTTTTCGTGCTGCTCCATGTCACGCTTCCGGTCGCCGTGGCGCTGCCACGGTTTCCTACAGGCTCCTTGAGCAGTGCGACCGCCGGCTGCTGATGGTGCTGGGGGACAGTCTGTCCGCCACGGGGTTGGTGTATATCCTGGTTTGCATGTTCCTGGGGGTGATCCGGTTTTGGCAGATTTGTGTGGGCGTAGCCATTCGTTCGGCGTTTTCATCGCTGATGGAACCAGCCTACAAAGCCACCGTGACGGACTTGCTCACCCCGGAGCAGTATACTAAAGCCAGTGGGCTGGTAGGGGTGGCTGGATCCGCGAAATACTTGATTTCTCCGGTACTGGCGGGTTATGTGTTTACGCCCCTACTGGTGGAGGGCGGCGCACTGGCGGATAGCGTGGGGCGGATCGTAGGCACGGGCAGCGGCCGAGGGACTGGGTTGCTGATCATGGTTGCCGGGGCACTTTTGTGCGTGACGGCGGTGGTCCTGTACCGGATGAAGTCGGTGCGGGCACTGGAAAAGGCTGCGTGATGCGATCGTAGTACGCATGGGGCGCAGCTGGGGAAAGCTATGTTAAATTATCCTTGATTTCTTGATATAAAGATAGAAAAATGGTAAAATACAAGGACGATACTTATAGTGACATAAACTAGGTGCGCAACTTCTTATGGCGTTCGGTTCTGGCCTATTGCATTGTAGCGTATACTTACTATGTGCAAAGGCGCATGGTTGAATCGCCATGCTGCATAGAAAGGGGTGATCGGTATGCAAGAGCGATTCCCGCAGGTGCCGCCAGAGGATGAAGCCATTGGACTGCCGATTCCCTTTCATGAGAACCGCACGTATTCGGTTGTGAAAAGGATCATGGATGTGGTAGGCGGGACGCTGGCGCTGGCGCTCTCCTCACCTTTTTTTCTGCTAGCGGCTGTGGCCATTAAAATCGAGGATCCAAAGGGGAAGATATTCTACAGTCAACATCGGGTGGGCAAGGGCGACGCATTGTTTACGTGCTACAAGCTGCGGTCCATGTATGCGGACGCAGACACGCGACGCAAGGAACTGATGGCACTGAATGATTACGACGGCCCTACCTTTAAGATCAAAAATGATCCGCGCATCACAAAAGTAGGCAGATTCATCATAAAGACCTCCATCGACGAGATCCCGCAGTTTTGGAATATTCTTAAAGGGGATATGAGCTTGGTCGGCCCCCGGCCCCTGATGCCGGATGAAGCGGAAGGGTGTGGGGCGTACCAACAGGTCAGGAAGCTGGTAAAGCCGGGCCTTACGTGCTACTGGCAGGTTAGCGGGAGAAGCGCTGTCTCCTTTGAACAACGGATGGAAATGGA
>JAVBUS010000090.1:0-7129 GCA_031555125.1 Eubacteriales bacterium
GATGTTTTCTTTCCGGGCTATACGCTGTCGGCGTTCTTATCCGGGGTGCTGTTCGGTTGCTTTTTTTACCGCCGTCAGGTCACCTGGCTGCGGGCGCTGATAGCCAAGTGCACGGTGAACCTGCTGATCAATCTGTGCTTGGGGACCCTATGGGTGGCCCTGCTGTACAATAAAGGTTTCTGGGTGCTGCTGCCGGGCCGCGCTGCGAAAAATGCCCTGATGCTGATCATCGAGGTGCCGCTGCTTGTGATGGTGTACCAGATCGTGCACCGGGCCAGAAAGACCCTTCATCCTTGAGGCTTTGCAGCACATCAAAGCCGAACCGTGTCACGGCCCAGCCGCAGTGTACAAAGCGGCCTACCGTCCGCATGGAGGTGCCGCTGGTAGCCATGACCACGCCATCTCCGGTGTCTGGATCGGCCCAGAACTCGGCGTTCATGCCATAGGCCTCGCCCTGATGACCGATGGCGCGGACGCGCCCCAACACCCGGGGACAATAGGCTACATTCAATCCGCGCCCCGCATCGCCGGTCACTGAACCGCGCCGGCACTGCGGGGTGCGCATTTCGTGCATGGAGGCAGGGGTCAGGATACGCACGCCGTCGACGGCCCCGTCGGAGCATAACAGGCGCAGCAGGGTGGCGGCTTGAGGGACACTGATGAGCAGGCGCCCCGGAGTACCCATAAAGTTGCGTGCCGGATCCGCCACGGGCGGCGGTGCGGTGGCCAGGGTGGGGGCATCATAGGCCAGGCGTGGCGCGGCAAAGGGCCGTACCACATAGCCGCAGGCCAGACGAGCCACCTGTGGCAGCATCCGCTGGGGGGCATAGCTGGCGCTGATGCCCAAGGGCGCGAACAGGGTGCGCTGCAGCGTGTCGTCAAAGGGGGCCTTTGTGACGGCCTCTATCATGGCGCCCACAATGCCGGAGCCAAAGTTGCTGTAATAGAAGAAGGTGCCGGGTTGGGTCGAGGCGAAGTTGCGGGCCGCGTTTACCGGGGTAAACATCTGGTCCAGGGTGAGTTGGCCGGAGATGCCGGGGCCGTCGTACAAGGGCGCGTCCCGCAGACCGGCGGTATGCGTCAACAGGTGGCGCAGGGTCACCGGAACATGGGGGAAGGCGGGATTGCGCACGGGGTAGCCCAGCACATCGCCCACATCCCCATCCAAGGCGAGGAGCCCCTCTTCCACCAAGCGCAGCACGGCAAAGGTGAACACCGGCTTGGACACCGACGCCACCCGGTACAGGGTATCTGACCCGGCGGGTACGTCGGGATTCTTTCGGGCCAGGCCATAGGAAAACGTATCCAGCAGCTGTCCGTGCCGCACCAGACCCACCGTGCCGCCAACGGTGCGATGCCGGGAAAAGATGCCATCCAGGGTGCGCTGTACGGCCTGATGGGCATCCGGCGTGAGGTGCCCAGCGTCGTCCAGCGATAGGCCCTGGGGCACCCTGGGGATGGCCAGGGCGGACAACAGCGCCGATTGGGCTGGGGAAAGATTCTTCATGAAGCGGCCTCCTGCCTGGGGTTTGATTCGCATGGGCAGTATACCACGCGGGCGATGCATCGGCAACGAAAACAGCGCCACTAAACTTTTGGCTTAAAATCCGGTGCTCTATTCTGAAAACTGTCACGGTTTTTGCGCGTCGCGATGAAAACTGATTTTGGCGAAAAGGACGACGAGGGCTCGGACGGAAACCGGGCGGTGTTTCCGGTGACTGTCACGGCCCAATATATTGATGAAAAAGCCTGCGAACACAAGGGGTTGCGCAGGTTTGTTTTTGAATAAAAAATACTTGACAATCCATCCTGCATATGATTAAATAAGTCTCGCTGTTGAAAACAAAAAGTTTGCTTACACCAAACTTGAGGAGGTGGTTTCGTGGAGCTAAACATCGGGGATAAAATCAAGAGCCTTCGGCTCAAGAACAACCTCACGCAAAAGGAGCTTGCGGACCGCTGTGAGTTGTCTAAGGGCTTTATCTCCCAGCTGGAGAGCAATCAGACCTCGCCCTCCCTGTCGACCCTGGAGGATATCCTGGTGACGCTGGGCTCCAGCTTTCGTGAATTTTTCGCCGGGGAAGCGGCGGAGAAGCCGGTCTATCGCAAGGAAGACGTGTTCATCAAGGACATGCCGGAGCAGGGCGCGGTCATCCACTGGCTGATCCCCAACGCGCAAAAAAAGGATATGGAACCCATCCTGCTGGTGCTGGCGCCCGGCGGCCGCAGCGAGATCGACATGCCCCATAGCGGCGAGGAGTTCGGCTATGTGCTCAGCGGGAATATCCAGCTGACGCTGGGGGAGCGAACCTATAAGGTCCGCAAAGGGGACAGCTTCTCCTTTACGCCGGACGGACGCCACTTTATCACCAATAGCGGCAAGACCGAGGCCGCCGTGCTGTGGGTCAGCACACCCCCCAACTTTTAATGCAAAGCGAGGGCGCGGGCATGGACCATATGATCGTACTGAAGGATCTGCGCATGGTGTTCGAGGATGGATACGAGGCGCTCAAGAGCATCAACATGCACATTGACCGCAACGAGTTTTTAACGCTGCTGGGGCCTTCGGGTTGCGGCAAAACGACCACGCTGCGGTTGATCGGCGGATTCGAAAAGCCCACCAGCGGCGACGTGCTGTTTGACGGAAAGAGCATCATCGACCTGCCGCCCTACCGGCGCAACATCAACACGGTGTTTCAGCGGTACGCCCTGTTTCCGCACATGAACGTGGCGCAAAACGTCGCCTTCGGTCCGGATATCCGCAGAGAGGACCGCAAGCAGACCCAACGGCGGGTATCCGAAATGCTGGAGCTGGTCAACCTGGCAGGGTTCGAAAAACGAGCCGTCGCCTCCCTATCCGGCGGGCAGCAACAGCGCGTAGCCATCGCCCGGGCGCTGATCAACAAACCGGACGTGCTGCTGCTGGACGAACCCCTTGGGGCATTGGACCTCAAGTTGCGCAAAGAAATGCAGGGTGAGCTCAAGCGCATCCAGGTGGAGAGCGGCATCACCTTCATCTTTGTCACCCACGATCAAGAGGAAGCACTGACCATGTCCGACACCGTGGTGGTGATGCGGGGTGGCGCGATCCAGCAGATCGGTACGCCCCAAGATATTTATAACGAGCCGGTCAACGCCTTTGTGGCCGACTTTATCGGGGAGAGCAACATCCTGGCGGGCACCATGGTGGACGACTACCGCACCATCTTCCTGGGCCGGGAGTTCACCTGCATCGATACCGGATTCGGCAAAAACGCGCCGGTGGACGTGGTACTGCGGCCGGAGGATGTTAAGCTGAAGCCCCTGGACGCCCAACTGGCCGATGCGACCCAGGGCACGGTGCTGTCCACCCTGTTCAAGGGCGTGCATTACGAAATGCGGGTCCAGGTGGGGGAGGATACGCTGTTGGTGCACTCTACCCACGCCCGGGAGCCGGGCGCCCAGGTGTATGTCACCGTGGCCCCTGCGGACATCCAGATCATGCACAAGAGCGATATGTCGCCGGATGTGCGCGTGACGCCGGAGGAATAGAGCATGCACGCTTCGATAGGGAAAGAGGAGGTGCCGCCATGCGAAAATTCGTGATGTCGCTGCCGTTTATGTTGTGGCTGGGCATCTTTATCCTGATTCCGTTGGGGCTGGTGGTATACTACGGCATCACCGTGGAAGAGCCCGCGCCCTATGTGGAGGTTACCCTGGAGGACGGTACCGCAGGGTACCAGCTGGAGGATGGGCGCATCATGGAGACCGAGCCCATGCAAACCACCTACTCCATCAGCAACTTTCAGCGGTTTTTTGATCCGATCTATGTCAGGCTGACGGTGCGTTCCCTGAGTGTCGCCCTGACCACCACGGCGATTTGCCTGTTGTTGGGTTATCCGGTGGCCCTGATCCTGACCAGCAAGCGGTTCCGCCACCGCAACCTGATGCTGATGCTGATCATTTTACCCATGTGGATGAACTTTTTGCTGCGCACCTACGCCTGGCTGTCGATCCTGGAGAACAACGGGCTGATCAACAGCATCCTGGTGGCGCTGGGTATGCCCAAGCAGCAGTTTCTCTATCATGAGGAGGCCGTGGTGCTGGGCATGGTGTATAACTTTTTTCCCTTTATGGTGCTGCCGCTGTACACCGTGATGGAAAAGATCGATCACCACTTGCTGGAGGCGGCCGCGGATCTGGGGGCCAACCCGGTAAAAGCCTTTTTGCGGGTCATGCTGCCCTTTTCGCTGCCCGGTGTGCTGGAGGGCATCACCATGGTGTTTGTGCCTGCGGTAACCACCTTTGTCATCTCCCAGCTCATGGGCGGCGGCAAGGTGCCGCTGATCGGCGATGTGATCCAGCAACAGTTTAGCAAGGCCAACGACTGGCACTTTGGTGCCACGATGTCGCTGTTGGTGATGGTGATCGTGTTGGCCTTTATGTACGCGCTCAACCGCGCCGACAACGACGAAAAGGCCCGTGGTGACAAGGAGGTGCGAATCTTTTGATGCGCTTCTTTAAGCGGTTTTACATGGCGCTGATCCTGCTGTTTTTGTACGCGCCTATCGTGCTGCTGATCGTGTTTTCCTTTAATGCCAGCAAGTCCAGGGGGATGTGGGAAGGCTTTACGCTCCAGTGGTACACCGAACTGTTTCGGGATCGTGCCATCATGACGGCGCTGAAGAACACCGTGGTGATCGGTTTGCTGGCGGCCAGCATCTCCACCGTGGTGGGCGGGGTGGGCGCTATCGGACTGTTTCAGATGCGGCGGGGGGTGCGGCGCACGCTGATGGGGTTGGTGAACCTGCCCATGCTCAACAGTGAGATCGTCACCGGCGTATCCCTGATGCTGCTGTATACGGCCATGAACTTGGAGCTGGGTTTTGCGACGCTGCTCATGTCCCACGTGGCTTTTTGCATCCCGTACGTGGTGCTGTCCATCCTGCCCAAGCTACGGCAGTTGGATCCGCACCTATCCGAGGCGGCGCAGGATCTGGGGGCGACCCCAGGCAAGGCATTCTTCCGCGTGATTCTGCCGGACATCCTGCCGGGCATCTTTAGTGGGTTTCTGTTGGCGCTGACCATGTCCATCGACGACTTCGTGATCAGTTTTTTCACCACCGGCGGCGGCGTACAGAACTTGTCCATCACCATTTATACCATGGCGCGGCGCGGCATTTCGCCCAAGGTCAATGCGCTGTCGACCTTGATCTTTCTGGTGGTACTGGTGATGCTGATCATCGTAAATCTGCCGAACTTTAAGCAGAAAAATGGCAACACACGCAAAGGAAAGGGGAGTTTCGCAAAATGAAAAAGCAAGGTTTGGTTCGTTCCGTGGCAGCGTTGGGGCTGTCGGTTTGTCTGACCGTAGGGGGACTGTTTGGCCTGCCCGCCCAGGCGGAAGAGGTGACGCTGAACGTTTACAACTGGGGCGACTATATCGACCCGGATACCCTGGCCATCTTTGAAGAGCGCACCGGGATCCGTATCAATTATGAGATGTACGAGACCAACGAGGATCTGTACACCAAGCTGAAAAAGAGCAAGACCAGCTACGATGTGATCTTCCCTTCCGACTACATGGTGGAGCGGATGATCGGCGAAAAGATGCTGACCCCGCTGGACTATGCCGCCATGCCCAACGCGTCGGAGCAGACCGATCCCAGGTTTTTGAACCAGCCCTATGACCCAAAGTCGGCCTATTCCGTGCCCTATACCTGGGGGACCATGGGCATCCTCTACAACCCGGAGATGGTGGAGGAAGCGCCAACGTCCTGGGACGCGCTGTGGGATGAGCGATATGCCAACTCCATCTTCATGCTCAACAGCGCCCGGGATACCATCGGCATCACCCTCAAGCACCTGGGCTTTTCGGTGAACTCGGTGGATCCGGGCGAGCTGGAGCAGGCCAAACAGGCCCTGATTCAGCAGAGTCCGCTGGTGCTGGCCTATGTGGTGGACGAGGTCAAGGACAAGATGATCGGCGGCGAGGCAGCGCTGGCCCTAGTGTGGGGCGGGGATGCCCAGTACTGCATGACCGAAAACCCCAAACTGCAGTACGTGGTGCCCAACGAGGGATCCAACCTGTTCTTTGACGCCATGTGTGTGCCCGCCTCCTCCAAGCACCCCACGGAAGCCATGCAGTTTATTGACTTCCTGTGCGAGCCGGAAATCGCCATGCAAAACTACCTGTACGTAGGCTACGCCATCCCCAATGTGGGGGCCATCGCCCTGATGGGGGATCAGTATGGGGACTCCATGGTGTCGAACCCGCCCCAGGAAATCCTGGACCGTTGCGAGGTGTTCCGCCATCTGGGGGACGGCGCCCAAGTCTATGACCAGCTGTGGACCGAGATCATCACGTCGGTGTACTAGGGCGTGTTTCAAAACTCCGGAAGCGCAATTTCCGGCGGCTTTTCCGCCATATCGGCGTCGTTCTGCACTTGGCGTACCTCCAGTACGCCGCGTTCCGACTCCTTGATCTGCCGCAAAATCCTTGGAACTTGCATTTCCTCCCCTTTTGAAACACGCCCTAGCATAAGCGATCTGCGTTCAGTTTTCTTAACATTGCGTCCGAAGTGGCCGCGGCAGGGGATTTCCTGCCGCGGTCGTTTGTATGTTGGCGGTCCGAGGTTTGAAATCCCAGTAGGAACTGAGTATAATAAGGCCGTCGCATACAGAAGGAGGTTTTTCTCTGCTTTTTTTGAAACGGTTTGCCGCGCTTGGATTGCTATGTGCCTTGGTTTGCGCTGCGGTGCCCGCAGGGGCCACGGAGCCCACCCCCGCCCCGCAGGATCAACTGGTGTTTACCTTTGCCGGGGATTGTACCCTAGGCGCGGAAAACTATAAACTGTATTATCCCCAAAGCCTGCTGAGCGTGGTGGACGAAAAGGGGATGGATTGGCCTTTTTCCGCTACCCAGTCGCTGTTTGCAAACGACGATTTGTCCCTGGTGAACCTGGAGGGCACCTTTACCGAAAGCCGCAAGGCGGCGGTCAAGAGCTTCACCTTCCGCGCCCCGGCCCGGTACGCGGATATCCTGGTACAGGGCAGCATCGAGGCCGTGAACCTCGCCAACAATCACACCATGGATTTTCACGAAAAGGGCTATGTGGATACTAAGGCGGCGCTGGATGCCCGCAACATC
>JAVBUS010000085.1:0-3921 GCA_031555125.1 Eubacteriales bacterium
GGAAATGCAAGTTCCAAGGATTTTGCGGCAGATCAAGGAGTCGGAACGCGGCGTACTGGAGGTACGCCAAGTGCAGAACGACGCCGATATGGCGGAAAATCCGCCGGAAATTGCGCTTCCGGAGTTTTGAAACACGCCCTAGTATAAAATGCGACACGCCATCCCGCGTACCGCATTTGGGCTTATACTACCTATTGTTCCACAATCACACCGGTCATGCCATCGCCCCGGGCGGCCTCCAGCCGTACCCGGGCCAGCTGACCCGGTCTGCCGCCCGGCACCGTAACCTGGACATACTGGGGCGTGTAGCCGCAAAAGAGACCGACGTCTGTTTCTTCTTCTATCAGAACCGTCTGCACAGTACCCACCAAGGAGTGTACATAGGCCTGTGCCAGTTCGCTGCCCTGGGCAATCAAGATACGGGCCCGTTCCTCCCGCAGCGTCTTTGGCACCGGATTCGGCAGAGAGGCCGCCACGGTGCCAGCCCGCTCGGAGTACGGGAACACGTGCATCCGCGCAAAGGCCGCCTGTGCCACCACCGCCTGCGTCTGCGCAAACTCTTCCGGGCTTTCCCCGGGGAATCCGGTCATCACATCGGTGGTAATAGCGCATTGGGGAAAGGCTTCCCGTAGCAGGGCACACGCACGAAGGTACTGGGCGGCGGTGTATCGTCTGCCCATTCGGGCTAACACCGTGTCACTGCCGCTCTGCAGGGACAAATGAAAATGGGGGCATACTTTGGGCATGGCCGTCAAGGCCGCCACAAAGTCCGGGGTGACAACGAGGGGTTCCAGGGAGCCCAAACGGATCCGCTGTACGCCGGACACGCCATGGGTGGCGGCAACGGCATCCAACAGGGTATTGTCACCTGGCCCCTCCAGGCCATAGGAGGCCAGATGAATGCCCGTGAGCACCAACTCCACAAAGCCTGCCTCCGCCAGCCGTCGCGCCTCGGCCTCCACTTCCGCCACCGGTCGGGAGCGAATCGGCCCGCGGACGCTGGGAATAATGCAATAGGTGCAGTATCGATTGCAGCCCTCTTGAATCTTGAGCACCGCCCGGGTATGTCCCTCGTGGGCGGTGATACGAAGGGGTTCAAAGCTGGCGGTACGCAACGCATCCACCGCCACCAAAGCTGCCCCCTGTGCCATGGCTTGGTGTAGCAAGGTCACCACCTCGCCCCGCCGCTGGGTACCGATGACCAATCGCACGCCGGGCAGCAACAGCTCGCCCGCCGCCCGCTGCGCCAGGCACCCGGCCACCACGATGGCAGCCTGTGGGTTGCGGCGCAACGCACGCCGGACGGCCTGCATAGACTTTTTATCCCCGGTACCGGTGACGGTGCAGGTGTTGATCACATACACATCCGCCACGTCATCAAAGCCGGTTTGACGATAGCCCGCGGACAGAAAGGCCTCCAGCATGGCCTGGGTATCGTATTGGTTGACTTTACAGCCCAAGGTGTGGAAGGCCACGGTCTGGGACAATGGTTGTGCCTGCGACATTACTCCATCTCCCCCGCCATGGCCAGAATCGCCGCCAGGGTCGCCATCCCCGCGGTTTCGGTACGCAAAATGCGGGGGCCCAAGGTAACGGGCTGTGCGCCCATGCCGTGGAGTTGGGTGATCTCCGCCTCCGTAATACCGCCCTCCGGCCCAATGACAATGCCCATGGATGTACCCTGATCCGGCGTCCAACGGGCCATTAGCTGACGTACACTACCGCCATCGGCCTCTTCCCAAGGGACGATGAGCAACTGCTGGCGCACGCAGAGTTTCTCTAACTTGTCCACACCCACCGGCCCATATATCTCTGGTACCCAGGCGCGCCCGCACTGCTTGGCGGCCTCCCGGGCGATGCGCTGCCACCTGCGTCGGGTATCGTCGGCCCGTTGGCCCTCCAACCGCATCACGCACCGAGAGAACAGCACCGGTTGCACCGCGTGGACGCCCAGTTCGGTACACTTCTGGATGATGGTCTCCATTTTTTCACCCTTGGCCAAGCCCTGGAACAGGGTCACCCGCACTTGGGGCTCGCGGGTGGGCAGTTCCTCCCCAATGCGGGCAAAGACCGCCTGTTTATCCACCCGCGTCAATTGGGCAGCGTACACCCGGCGGCCGTCCATGATCTCTGTGGCATCCCCGGTGGATAGACGCAGCACCCGCAAGGCATGTTGCGCTTCCTCTTCTAACAGGGCCACTTCCTGCCCCGCCCTGCACTGTTCGCCAGTAAAAAAGCGGTGCATACGCGCCGCCTCCCTTCGTTGAATCTATAGGTAACACCACGCATAGGAGAGTAGTTGGCCACGCGAGAAATTTTCGTGCTGCTCGAGGAGCCTGTAGGAAGCCGTGGCAGCGCCACGGCGAGAAGCGCGACATAGAGCAGCACGAAAAGATCCACGTGGACGACTGCCCGATTTGTGCGGTGTTGCCTATACTATCTGCGTGCCCCCAGGCACACCCATTCGCCCTTGCTCAATCGCCGGGCAACGGTATACCCCGCCGCGGCCAAGGCATTCTGCACGTCCTGCTCCCGCTCACGGATGATACCGGAGCAGATCAGTGCGCCGCCCTCGCGGATGTGGGCCCTGGCGGGTTCTGCCAGCATGCAGATTACATCGGCGATGATGTTGGCCACCATCACGTCGGCCTGACCGATATCCGCCGCGCCCTTGAGCAGATCGCCCTGCCGGACATTTACCACTCGGTCACAGTGGTTCTGGACCACGTTACGGGCGGCCACCCGCACCGCGTCTTGGTCGATGTCGATGGCCAGCACCTCCCCGGCCCCCAGCTTCGCCGCCGCTATGGCCAAGATTCCGGTGCCGGTCCCCACATCGATGCAGCGGCAACCAGGCACAATCCACTGCTCCAACAACTCCATGCATAGGGTGGTGGTTTCATGCTGCCCGGTGCCAAAGGCCATGCCTGGGTCTAACTCCAGGATCAGGTCTTTCGGCAGGGGCGCGTACTCTTCCCAAGTGGGTTTTACGATCAATCGCTCCCCCACCCGGAAGGGTTTGTAGTACTGCTTCCACAGCTCCGACCAGTCTTCATCCCGCACGGTCTGCTCGTCGATGGTCAGGCTGCCCAGATCCGCCTCCGGCGTCAGCTCCGGCAATGCCGCCAGCCTTGCCCGCACCAGGGCCACGGTCTCCGCCGCCGATGCACTCTTTTCGAAGTATGCCTTGACGAGGACGTCCTCGGGCATGTTGGCCAGCACCGCGTCGTCGATCAAATCCCACATACCCGGTGCCTGGGGCATGTTGAGCACATCTTGGCGATCAATGATTTCCGTGCCCGCCGCACCGGCCTCCATCAGCAGTGCCGATATCAGATCCTCCCCGGCAGGGGTGGTGTGCACGATCAGTTCAAACCATTCCATAGGCAGTCACGCTCCACTACGCTTCGTTACCAAATCCGGACGCGCTGATCCGGCGCAAGATACATGGTGTCTCCCGGCTGGACGTCATAGGTCTGGTAGAACAGGTCCACATTGCGCAACGGCATGTTCACCCGCAGCTCCGAAACCATGTGGTTGTCCATGATCCAATACAGGTCCTCCAACTCCGGCAGCATCTTTTCCCGCCAAAGGGCGGCATAGGAGCGGAAGAATTCATCGGCATTGAAGTCCGGCAACTGCTGCGCCGCTTCCAGCGCACAGAAAAGGCCTTCCAGATCCGCCACATTCTCGCTCAAGGTCTGCTTGCTGTTCACGTTCTTGCCGCGATAGGTGTACGCATTGTATTGCGCCACCAGTGCCGCGGTGCGCTGGTCATAGGCCGCGCGATCCCTCTCGGTCCACCAGTCGGCCATGTTTCCCCGCTCGTCAAACAGCGCACCGTTGGGATCAAAGGCATGGGCCACCTCATGGGCGATCACCGTACCGATGGCACCATAATTGGCGCTGGCCGACACGTTC
>JAVBUS010000215.1:0-9146 GCA_031555125.1 Eubacteriales bacterium
AACGTCAGATCGACCGGAGCGATCACCGGCAACCGGACAAAACCTGCGCCGATGTTGGTCAGGCCGTTGACGGGCAGGGTCGGCAGCACCAGTTCGTTGGTGGTGCGGTCAAAGTCGGAATCCATGTTGGACGTGGAGAGGGAGGGGTAGAGCTTTGCGGTGAGCTTGTATGTGCCGCCGCCGGTTGTGGGCGTGGAGATCCTCATGATCTGTCCTGCGGTGGACTTATAGCTCTTGAGCGTAAATTGACCGGAGGAGTTGGTTTGTGCGGTGTCAATCACCGTTGTACCGTCGGTGTCGTACAACGTGACGGTGACTTCGCCGGCGGTCGCGAAACGCTCCACACTGAGGGTGCCATACCAGAGGCCGTTTTCATCATTCACGTCAAAGAACACGCGGCCGTAAGGCTGTGTGACAAGGACGTCGCTGTAGGTATACGAACCCAATTGCAGATAGCCGTTGTAAGGCGATGCTTGCTGCTGTGAGGTTTTGTACGAGAAGGTGCCGCCGATATACCCTGTTACCTCACCCAGCGTGTTCTTGGCCGCGGTGGAAAGGTCCATCTTTAGGCTGATGGCGCTGTTAGGCGGCATCTCTTGCACGTAGGTGTGAATGCCCGTTACCTGCGCCCACTCCGACGGGGTCGTGGGCACGAAGGTATAGTCGGATGTGTCGGAGGGATCGGGATCCTTGGTATAGGTGATGGTGATATTGTTCGTGATCTGCGTGCTGTCCGAAATGATGCGCACGTTACCGCGCAACGCCATATCCAGCGTACTGGTGACGGACTGCGTGAGGCCCTCGCTGTCGATGTAGGTGAGCGCCTGACCGTTGCGGGGGAGCTTGGTGTACGTGTGCATATCGAAGACGGAGATTTCGCTGGAGCCGGTAAGGGACAGCATGGCGTCCAAATCTTCACGCTGTGAATCGATAAAGCTAATCCTGCGATCCACAAAGTCATAAATGCTGTTGACACCGGGGGTCAGCGTGGCGGACAGCGTGGTGGCGCGAATGACTTCCACCTTGTAAGCGGAAAGATCCCGCATAAAAAGCTTGTTGCCGGTGGCATTGGTGCTGGAAAGGCCCAGCGTATCTTCCACACCGCCGTTGATCAGCCACTTGGTACGCTGATCTTTAGACAGGTTACTGGGTGGCGCGGCGTAATCATCCAGCAGCTGGCTATAGTCATAGTAGACCTTGCCAATGGGATAGTGGAAGCCCAGTTTGCAACCGGGCACGCTGGAGAAGCCCACAACCAGGTTGCCGCCGGCGCTGTAAGAGCTTGAAGGGGAGCTGGAGCCCATATAAAAGGTGCCGGCTGTGTTGATGTAGGAGTTGCGGCCAAAACCGGCGGCCAGCTTGAGTTTTAGGAACCGCTGGGACCCGACGGTGATGGTGCTCGCCGACAGATACGGCCCGACGGGAACACCGAAAAGCGAAGTTGTAGCGGGGTTGACGAGGAACTCGGGGTCGGTGAGTTCTACGAATACTTCCTCGCTAATGCCCCAGGGACTATACAGCGATGACGATGTGCCGCCGTTATAAAACGCATAGTTGGACGGAACTAACCCAGAAGCGTACACCGACATGGGGAAGGTGGCATAGGGGTTAGGCGTTGTGTTGCCGCCTTGATAAATGGTTTGGTAGTTGTTGGGAAGGGAAATCGCGTTGGCATTCAATGAAACCTGGCGATACAGGTAGAACGCCATACCGGGGTAGTATGAGCTGGAGGGCAGCAGCCATTTCGGCCCGTTCTGTGTGATATCATGGCCGTGATCCCCGTCGATACAGGTATCCCACTGCGCGGTGCCCCAAATACGGATGAAGAATTTGCCGGAGGCACCGCCCGAATAATCCAGGGCGCTGCCATCCACAAAACTCTTGTCCCAGGCATGCAGCTGGATGTTTTGAAGCAGATTGACGTTGAAGGAGCCGGTGGCGTTGGCGGCGGTCCATGGGTCATAGGTGCCGTCGTACGTGAAGGCCAGGGAGGTCAGATACTCACCGTTTGCGCAGTCAACCCCCAGATCCACATTGAAATCAGAGGTAGCTCCCGTTGGCAGGGAATACACAAGATTGCTGCGCGTGTTCGTAGAATACTTGATATCCCATCCGCCCAGGTAGCGGCTACTGACAAACTTACCCGACATGAAGCCCAAGGCATCGCGCTCAGCCATGTTGTTTAGCGCTGTAGACGCGGTGGGTGTGGTGCCGCTGCCGCCGTGCTTGCTGCTGCCATAGATGTTGATGATCGGGTTTTCCAGCGGGATGGATTGTGCCTTGGCCGGCATGGTTAGATAGATGGAACCTGCATACGGATAATCGGATTGCCCGTCCGCAAAGAACATGTAGTAAGAAGGGCTGTAGTTGTACGAGCCGTAAAGAACCGGACAGGTGCTGGGCGGCACCACAGGCTGCTGCAACGAAAGCCAGAGATAGTCGTTGCCGTTGCTATAGTCCTTGGCGCTGTTGCCGGCGGCGGTCATGTTGTACTTAATCTGCACCTTGTCGTTGCTAAGGATGGGGCTGCCGTCTTCGTGCTGGGTTTCTACCCCAAAGCTGAAACGGGTTATGGTGCTCAGCGAATACCCGTACGAGTAGCTCCATTGATAGGCGTATTGTGCCATGGTGGGCGGCGGATTACATTGATAGGCATAGTACTCGACGAACACCTTGTCCCATACCACGGTTACGTTGGTGACGTAGTTGGTGGCGGTGGCGTTGATAAAGGGAATGATCATGATGCTGGGGGTACCCACGGCGGTATTTTGCATGTACGCGTTCACGGAGTCGACCTCGTTCTGGGGAACGGTGTGAACGGTACCGTCCTTGGTGGTGTAGGTTACGCGCTGAAGGGTTGTGTTCTTTTTGTTGGCAAGTGAGTAACTGGAGGTTATATGTGTACTGGAAAAGGATATGTTTGTGGGACGGATCTCGTAGGGGAAATCGTAGGTCTCGGTGATCGGTCCGCCGTCGAATGTGGGGACGCGTTCTGTGCGTATACCGCCAACGGTTTCTACATAGTAGGCGTTATACAGGCCGGTCATGGACACGTTGGTGCCTGTGGTGCCGATGGTATACCGATTGTAGGTAGAGTTACTGGATTGTTTGTACTCTACACCAACCGCATAGGCAAAGCGATCCCCGCTGGTGCGGGCAAAAGTGCGGACCTCTGGCGCGGCATGCGCAAGAGAAACCTCCGGCGCACTGCCGCTTCCGGTGGGGATCCGATACAGCAGCTCGGTCTGGGCCGGGGCAACATAGGTAGTATATGCGGTTGCGCTGTACCCCAATTCGTCAGTAACATCGGCCAGCGCCCAGTTAAAGCGGAGGCCCGAGTACAATGTGCTGCCCAACGAGCCGGTGCTGCTGTTGTTAAAATAGCGCGTACCCGCCGGGGGGCGCACGATGTAATAGTCACCGCTGGCATCGGCCTGCCTGGGGCTGATGGTCCAGTTTTGCCACTGTACGGTGGCAGAAAAACTATAAAGATAGGAATAACTGCTCAAAGTGGACAGCACAAGCTTCGGGCTTGGTACATAGATCTTGATGCCCGTAAACTCAATGAGCGGGGTATTGTTCGTGTGTGGGGTGGTATTGCTGTACTGGTAGTAGGGACGATTGCTGCTTACATATAGGGGGTAGTAGGAAGCGCTTCCGGAATAGTCGAATAGGGCAAAGCCCGCATTGGTCATCGCGCCCACAGAGGGCACGTCCATCTTGTATGTACCCAATACCGTGATGGGCGCGGTGGTGGGGTTGTGGGGGGACATGCTGCCATAGGACGCGGTGCACAGCTCGGCGCTTTCCGTAAAGGTTTTGGCGCTGGTGTTTAGTGTGCCGGCAATCGCCCGTGCGGTGAAGCCTGTGGGCGGCAAAATGCCGTTGTCCATCCACTGAATGGCTTGTGCTTGCGTTAGCGCACAGCTCTCCATTTTAAAATCGATGACCACCTCGTCGGTCAGCCCGTTTTGCAGGCGGACGACGATGGTGTTGCTGTTATACACAATGGCGCTATGCACCGCGTTGTTGCTGACCGGCAAGGTCACAAACTGCATGCCATAGTCAAGGCCTTTGACCACCAGCAACGTGCTGCTGGTGCCGGTGGAAGGGGGTGAAAAGCGCACCTGGAACAGCTTCTTCGTGTCGGTCATTAGGTCATAGGTGGTTTGTGTATCGGGGATGGTGCCGCAGGTGATGTCCAGCACCGCGTCAGATCCGGCGCCGAGCAGCGAGAATAACGGCGCTTCATTGGCGGCCATGGCGGGGGACATTTCCATGGCGGTGTCAACCAGCGTCAACGGCAACAGCGGCGCTCCCTGCGCATCGCACGCATAGAAACCCTCGCTGCCTTCCACGCCCTCCAGCGCACCATACACGCGCCACACGGTCTCACCCTCGGGGGTGACAAAGGCATAGATGGTGGATGTGGTACCGTCAGCGCCCTCCGGCGTGGTAGGGAAGTAAGCGGGCGGGATCACCACATCCTCACCCGGCGTCATGGGAACAAACACCGCTTCGGGTGCCGGGGTCGCGGTGGCGCTGGGATCCAAGGTAGCCTCCGGCTCGGCGGTGGCGTTGGGATCTAAGGTGGCCTCCGGCTCGGCGGTGGCTTCCGGCGCCTCTGCGGGGCCTTCTTCTGCCACAGGGGTGAAGCGCAACGTAGGCAGCGGCCATTGCGGGCCGTTTTCCCATTCGTACGCATCGCCGATGTCGGCAATGGCCTTGTCATACGCCAGCCAGGTTACCGCGTCCGGCGCAACGTATCCTTCCAGCACGCCTTCTTCGGTGGCAAAGGCCAGGCGGACAGCGGCCTTTTTTGTCTCGGTGGCTTCCTCATACGCCAGGGCAATGGCGATGCCCTTGCGCAGCTCGCCCAGGCGCGAGTCCGATGTGCGCTCCGGATCATCAAAGACATGCGTCAGGGCAACCTTGACGTAGGAAGCACCAAGTTTTTTGATGTCCTGCGCAATATAGTTGGGCGCAGCGGTAGGCAGAGGGGTTGCGGCAGCATCCTCCCCGTTGGGTTCGCCGTCTTCTTCTTCCATGTGGTTGGAAGAAGTTGCACCGCCTTCTCCTGTACCCGTGTGCTCAGAAGAAGCGAGTGCGTCTCCGGAGGCGACGGACTCCGTGCTCCCGATGGGTTGCGCTTCACCGGCGTATACCGGTGATTGATTGCTGGTGATGTTGTTTGCCAGCATCAGCATCGCCAATAGGATCGCGAGGACCTTGCGCAGAGATTCCGTTCCGAAGCGGCTGTGTTGTCTAGACATGACAAACCCTACCTTTCGCATAGGCGCGTGAGTATGGACGCGCTGAGGTACACACGCGTTCGCGTGTATATACAGAGAGGCAGAAATGTGTCATTTCCTGGCTGGGTATTGTTAGTACCTCAGCACAAAAAATGGCATCAAATTCCTGCGTTTCTTGGCGAATCGTATCATACGTTAACGAAATGGGCAACAAATATGACGTCATGAATGCGGATTTAATAAACGTGCGAAATACAACAAACGTTTGCTGCAACCAAAAACGAAACACTCTCTTCATGGGTTTGTTTTCCAACGATCTTCACATGAAAAAGACGTGCCTTCGTTAAAGGTGCAGACGCATCGTTTGCCCACGTTTTTTGTTATGCAATAGGAAAGAAAACGATGCAAGAAGGCCCTTCTTGCATCGTTTTTTCGTCGGAAATCGTTTTCTTATAGAAGATTACGTAAGTTTGTATCCATCGGCCAAAATTGTGTCATCTTGTGGCGGTAAATCGATGGCGATTCCCTCCGCCGTGGGCACGAAAGGCAGCGCTTCCCCCGTGGCCAGCGACACCACCTGGGAGATGGTTCGCCGTACGGGCAGCACAACACGACCGGTCAGGGGTGTACCTTCGCCGGGCTGCGGATGCAGTACATACACATAGGTAGCATCCCCCTTTTGGGTCAGCGCAAAGGGGCCTGTGCGATAGGGTGCCACCGGTCGCGTGCCATAAATTCCCTCGCCCTGCACCCGCAGCCAGGCACCCAAGCCCTTGATGCCCGCAATGGCACCCCGGGGCAGCCGGCCATCGGGCTGTGGGCCCACGTTCAGCGCCAGGTTGCCGCCCTTGGACACGATATCCAGCAGCAGGTGCACAAGGGCCCGGGGCGATTTGTAGGTATCTTCATAGGCAAACGAGAAGGAGGTGCCCATGGTGACGCAGCTCTCCCAGGGAACACCCAGGGGCGCGTCCGGCACGCACTGCTCCGGGGTCACATAGTTTTCGCAAATGCCGCCGCAGGTACGGTCGGCGGAAAGCAACCATGGCTGGATGCCCCGGGCCTTGTCCATCAGTTCCTCGATGCGGATGTCCTGGCCGTTCTGCCTGCAGACCCACCCGGCATCGAACCACAGCACGTCCAGCTTGCCGTAGCGCGCCACCAGTTCCAGCACCTGATTGTGGGTAAACTGTACGAAGGATTCCCACCGCACGGGATCCTGCCGGGGATCGGAGCTGGGGCCGCGTCGGGTGCGCCCTTGGGTATCCCAATAGGTGGGGGTGTGCCAGTCCGCCTTGGAAAAATAGGCGGCAATGCCCAGTCCCCGTGCGCGGAAGGCGTCGAACAGACGCTTGCAGATGTCCGCGTCGGGATGGGTATGAAAGGGGCAGTCCGGAGACGTAACGCGGTAATCGGAGAACTGGGAGTCGAACATGCAAAAACCGTCGTGGTGCTTGGTGGTAAAGACAAGGTAGCGAAAGCCGCCTTCCTGGGCCAAATCCGCCCACAGCTCCGGCTGAAAGCGCACGGGATTAAAGGTCTTGCCCAAGCCGCGGTATTCGCTCTTGAACCGCTCACTGTCCGTCGTCCAGTCCACGCCGTCCCGGGACCAGTCGGCATCTTCATCGCTCAGCGCCCAGGACTCCACCAACCCCAACTGGGAATAGGGGCCCCAGTGCATCATCAGCGCCAGCTTTTGATCCTGGAACCAGGACAGGCGCTCCTGTAGCAACGGGTCGGAGGGGGCGATGTAGCCATCGGCGGTGGTATAGTTGTGGACACCTGCGTCCACCATGTCATCGGTCTGAACCGTTTCGGCGGTGTTGGGTTCGGCCATGGGGGATCCTCCTTCGCGCATGTCATACTAATTCCAAGTACATCTATTTGGATTTAGTATCAGTTTATTCTTTGGGCGTAAACCACACCAGGCCATCCTCGCGGATGGACCAGTCCCCGCCCGGGACATCTAGGGTGGCCTGGAACAGGTCCCGCGTCACACCCAGCCTTGGGGTCACCGCCCAGGCGTCGTCACCCCGCAGGTGGGCAAAGTCGCCGGTGAAATGGCCATGCTCGGCCCGGAAAGCGTGCTGTCGGTAATAGAGCAACCGCAGCGCCCACTTCACCCGTTCGCTGTGGGGGATCAAAGCCGCCGGTGCATCCTCCGGTGTGTTCACAAAGTGTACGCAGCCCCACAGCTCCGGATAGTGGATATTGATGAGACCCGTGGGGGCCCAGACCCAGTTATCCTCCGGATAGGACGTGCCGGTGGCGGGATTTATCACCTTGCGAATGGTACCATCCACCACTTCGGTGCGCCATTCCACCCGGGAAAAGTTCATGCGCCAAAAATCACCGGCATTGGGCGCGCCGATGGGATGGTGGGTGCGGTCGGCATCCATGTACAGCGATGCCCAGGGAATCGCCAACTCGGCGCACCAGCGCTGGCTGCGGGCATCAGGGTCGTTGAGCCGACCATCGATGTGGATGCCCAGCTTCAATCCCTTCACATCGAAGGCGCTGACTGGGATGCCGCCATCGCGATAGGGCTTGGTCAGCATCAGATCCCACACAGTACCCAGGGCGTTGAACTCAATCTCCCCATAGGCATGGGTGGAACCGGTGGGGTCAAAAAAGATCTCGAAGTCGTTGTCCCAAAAAATGACGGCATCCCGCCGGGTGATGGTGGCCCAGATGCGGTGCTCGATCAGTTCTGCGGCAAGGTACAGATACGTGTCGTCCCACAGCATTTTCATGCGGGTGCGCTGGGCCGGCTTGGGCCGGTTCTCCGGCCCCTCGATGTCTACAAAATCCGTAGACCAGGGCGCGGTGGCCCAGATAGGCTTGTCGATGTTGCCATCGATGGTGATGGGTTCGTCGGTGCGCCGGCACAGGTAACTGGGGGGCGCAAAGCCGATGCGCGGCATGGGGATGGATTTGGCAGCCAAGCGGGAACCTTCTCTCTGTAAGCGTATTTGGGTTCTACCCCAGGAAGAACAGCAGGAAAAGCCGATGCAGATACATGGACAGGGTGGCGGCGTGCAGCAGCAGTGCCAACCGGGTCATGGTGACGGCCTGGGCCACGTCGGGGGTCAAGCCAATGCCCAGGAAGCTGCGCCTGCGCACCGTCCTAGCAAACCACCAGCACAGGAACAGGCACCCGACAATGCCGAAACAGGTCAGCAGGTCCAGGTAGCTGCAATGGGTATAGGCAAAGGTCTGGAACAGGGGAAAGTAGGTCCTCTCCGGATCCGGGCCGCGGCCGATGAGCTTTTGCCACCAGGGCAAGCGAGCAAAGTCCTGCAGCTTCTCCCACATCAATCCCAACCGGCCCGAAGTGGCCGCGTCCCAGCCATACAGCCGCGCGTAGCCCAGGGTGGCATACAGGCGATGCCCCACCACCGGGATGCGCAACAGGGCGCGGGCCAGCGTATCCTGGAGCAGGGGCTCCGCATCCGATAGCAGAAAGGTGGGGGCATGGATATCGTGGGCGGCCTGATATGCGTTCCATTGGGCGGCGGTCAGCAAATATGGCGTCAGGGGTTCTCCTGCGGTGCGCAAGGCATCATACTGCGCCCGTGGGAGGTAGATCGGCACATCCGTGCCCGCGACACCGGTGGATTGTTCCAGGGCATAGATGCTGCCGATGCGCTGTTCCCGGACCCGTGCCAGGGCGGTGCAGCCCAAGCAGACCACCGCAGCGGCCACCAAGCCGCACGGCATGCGCCACAAAAAGCCGCGGCCGGTGAGCCCATCCACGCGCCTGCGGCCGTCTCGCCACACCAGGACGGCGCAGGCCATCAGCATGCAAGCCGCAATGGCCATCCCCGTCAGGCTCCCTGTCAAGAACAATGCGCCCAGCAACAACCCCAGCACCGGGACATCCGCCCGGCGCCG
>JAVBUS010000141.1:0-4278 GCA_031555125.1 Eubacteriales bacterium
CGCCAGCAGTCGTCCCAGCGTGGTCTTGCCCGCACCGGGCATGCCGATCAAATAAATGGGGCGCGTCACGGCTGTCCCTCCGCCGCCGGATAGCAACCCAGCACCCGGTACTCCGAACAATCCGCTGCCAGCGCATCGGCCAGCACCGCCAGTTTTTGCCGGGAGAAGGCACCTGTGCCCTCGGTATCCACATAAAAGCGATACGCCCAGGGCTTTTCCGGGATGGGGCGTGACTGGATCCGCGTCATGTTCCATCCCAGCGCCACAAATGCCGCCAAAGCCCGGTGTAGGGTACCGCGTTCGTTACGAAGGGCAAAAACCAGGGTGGCCTTGTCCGCAGTCTCTGGTGGGTTGGGTCGGTCGGCAATGATCACAAACCGGGTGGCGTTGTGCGCCGCTGTCTGGACGTTTTCTTGCAGGATCTGCAGGCCGTAATACTCCCCGGCCAGTCGGCTGGCGATGGCGGCCTTGCTGGGATCGCCGGTATCGGCCACGTATTGGGCGCTGACAGCGGTATTGATATGGGGATGTTGTTGCCAGTGGGGATGTCGGGTCAAAAAATCCCGGCATTGCAGCAAGCCCTGCTCATGGGAGTATATGTCCCGGATATCCGCCTCGTTCGTACCGGGCAACGCCAACAGGCAATGGGCCACCGGCACATAGACCTCCCCGACGATATGGCAGTCGTATTGGGCCAGCAAGTCGCAGACTTCGGCCACGCTGCCCGCCGAGGAGTTTTCCAGGGGCAGCACGCCCCGGGCTGCCTCCCCGGCCAGCACCGCTTGGATCACCCGCTCAAAGGTTTCATAGGGCTTAACCGCCTCGCCATCCCCTCTGCAGCGCAAGGCGGCCTGATGACCGAAGGCACCCGGCAAGCCCTGATAGGCAATTCTCTCCGGCGTGGCGAAAGGGCGCTTCTCCTCCGCGGGTGCATCCATCACCCGTTGCTGTTCCTCCCGGCTTAAGCACATCAGATGGGAAAAAAAGCTGCGGGCGGGCTCCGCCAGGGTGTGATCGGCCAGCTGCGCTACCCGATTATCCAGCACAGTCTGCTCCCGAACGGCGTCCAGGATGGGGCGCTGCGATTGCTTTT
Organism: Eubacteriales bacterium; assembly: GCA_031555125.1. Classification (GTDB taxonomy): domain Bacteria; phylum Bacillota; class Clostridia; order Christensenellales; family Aristaeellaceae; genus WQXF01. The sequence goes on from JAVBUS010000141.1 coordinate 1,094, forward strand.
TGAAGTCGCCCACGGCTCGGGACACCGCCATGCGACGCTCGAACAGGCGCAGCATATCGGCGTCGATGGCATCGATCTGCTGCCGCAGGGCAGCAAGGGAATCGCTCATCGGCCCGCCACCTCCAACTGCAGGGACAGCAGGCCCAGCATCACGGCGCTTTCGATGACCGGCACGGCCCGGGGCACGATGCAAGGATCATGGCGGCCGCCCACACTGATGGGCACCTCCTGGCGCCTGCGCACGTCCACGGTCTGCTGACTCTGGGCGATGGAGGGGGTGGGTTTGAGTCCCACGCGCACGGTAATGGGCATGCCGCTGCTGATGCCGCCCAGGATGCCGCCATGGTGGTTGGTGGTGGTGCGGATCTCGTTCTGTTCCAGATAGAAGGGGTCGTTGGCCTGGCTGCCATGCATGGTGGTTAGGGAAAAACCACTGCCAAAGGACACGCCCTTTACCGCCGGGATGGAGAACAGCAGCCCGGACAGAACGCTTTCCACGGATCCAAAGAAGGGTTCGCCCCACCCGGCGGGCACGCCCACCGCCGCACAGGCCACCACGCCGCCCACGGAGTCTCCCTGGGTCTGGGCGTGGCCGATGGCGTCCCGCATGGGTTGCTCCACGGCGGGGTTCAGCACCGGAAAGGTGCGCTGTTGGAGCGCCACCAACTCCGACGCGGTGATGGTAGCATCGTCCATCAGGTGATCGCGCACCGTGTGAATGCTCTGGATATGCGCACCCACCGTGATGTTGCTGCGGGCCAGGATTTGCCGCGCAATGGCACCGGCAAACACCAAAGGCGCGGTCATGCGCCCGGAAAAATGACCGCCTCCCCGGGGATCGTTAAAGCCGTTGTACTTCACCCACCCGGTATAATCGGCGTGGCCTGGCCGCATGGTGGTCAGAACCGCGTCATAATCCTGGGAACGGGCATTTTGGTTGGACAACATGCCGCAAAGGGGGGCGCCGGTGGTTGTGCCCCGATATACGCCGGACACGATGTGGGGGATGTCGGTTTCCCGGCGCTGCGTAGCCGTGGGATCCTTTCCCGGGGCACGTCTGGCCATGTCAAAGGCGATTGCGTCCATGTCCAGGGCAATGCCTGCGGGCAGTCCGTCGATGACGATGCCGATAGCCTCGCCGTGGGACTCGCCGAAGATGCTCAGTTGCAGTTTGTTACCCCATTGTCCGCGCATATGACCGTCCTCCCAACGCCTGATATTCTTGCCAGAACCCGGGGGCGGACTTGCGCACCGCCTCATCGCCCCGGATATGAATGCTGCCCCGGCACAGCGGTGCCGCTATCGCCAAGGCCATGGCGATGCGATGATCGTTATGGCTGTCCACGGTGCCGCCCAACAAAGGCCGGCCGCCCCGGATCACCAGCCCGTCCTGGGTCTGGCGGATGTCCGCGCCCAGGGTCGACAGCTCGGCATGGAGCGCGGCCAGCCGATCGCTTTCCTTGATACGCAGACGGGCCGCGTTGAAAAGGGTTGTTTCCCCTTCCGCAGCGCAGGCCGCCACCGCCAAAGCGGGGACCAAGTCGGGGATCTGGGCACAATCGATGCGCATGCCGCGCAGGGCGGAGGGATGTGCCACCCAGTCCTGGCCCTCGCGGACAATGTCCGCCCCCATCGCACAAAGTACCGACACGATGGCCCGGTCCCCTTGGACGCTGTCAGCATCCAGACCGGTTAGCCGCAGTGGACCGCCCAACAGTCCCGCCACCAGGTAAAAGGCCGCGTGGGACCAATCACCCTCCACGGTATATGTGCCGCCGTGGGCCCGTTGGCCCCCGGGGATGCCCAGGGTGCACGGATCCGTCCATATCACCCGGATGCCACAGCGCTCCAGTGCCGCCACCGTCAGATCGATGTACCCCCGGGACTCCACCGCCCCGGTGAGCCGCAGGACGGAATCCACAGGCAGCCTCGGCAAGGCGAACATCATGCCGGTAACAAACTGGCTGGACACATCCCCGGGCAAAGAAAACTCGCCGCCGCGCAGGGTACCGGAGAGGGTAATCCCCGAAGCATCCTCCCGCCAGCGGATACCCTGGGCATCGAACAATCGTCGATACACGTCCAGGGGGCGCTGCATCAACCGGCCTTGTCCGGTAAAGTGCACCGCTTCGCCGCCGTCCAGGGCCAGGGGCATTAAAAACCGCAGGGTAGAGCCGGACTCGCCACAGGGTGCTGTCCGTGGCCCGCTGCCACAATCCGACGGCGAGAGACCCCGCAGGTGGCAGGCATGCCACAAGGGGCCTTGGGGCAAGGGCTCCAGCTGCCGAACTTGCGCCAGCCCCATACCCTCTAGGCAAGCCATGGTGGCGGTCACGTCGTCGGAGGACTGCAGCGGGGTCACCAGGCTATCCTGCGGGGCCAGCGCAGCGCATAGCAGGGCGCGATGAGAGGCGCTTTTGCTGGGCATCACGCGCAAGGTGCCCGACAGCGCTTGGTTCATGATCTCTCGCATAGATACCGCTCCAGCAATGCCGCCATTTGGGCGCGCGGAACGCGCCGCACTGCGGCCCGACCCATGGCTTCCAACACAACCAGACGCACGCCGTCATCGTCCCGCTTCTTATCCAGCGCCATGGCCTCCAGCAGGACGGCAGCAGATACCCCAGCGGGCGAGTGCGTGGGCAAGCCAAGCTGTGTCAGCACCCGGCCGATTCGTGCCGCCGTGCCCGGCGGCGTCACCTGGAGCGCTTCACCCCAGCGGGCCGCCGCCACCATGCCAATGCAAACCCCTTCGCCATGGAGCAACGTGCCGTATCCCAGCGCCTGCTCCAGCGCGTGGCCCAGGGTGTGACCAAAGTTGAGTTCCATGCGCACCCCAAAGTCATAGGGATCCCGTTGGACATAGTCGGCCTTGATCTGGCAGCAACGGGCGATGATATCCGACAGCAAAGGCATCAGCGCCTGACGGTTTTGGACCGACGCCAGTTGGTCAAACAAGGCGGGATCCGCAATGCATCCGTACTTGACGACCTCGCCCAACCCCGCGCCAATCTCCCGTTCCGCCAGGGTATCCAGGGTATCCGGATCGATAACCACCAGGCGCGGTTGGCAAAAGGTGCCCACCAAGTTCTTGCCCCGGGACAGATTCACCGCCACCTTGCCGCCTACCGAAGAATCCACCTGTGCCAGCAGCGTCGTGGGCACCTGCACCATGGGCACACCCC
>JAVBUS010000298.1:0-7425 GCA_031555125.1 Eubacteriales bacterium
AACACCGCAAAAGGCCAGGACGGGGGACAAAAAGAAAACACCGCAACAGAACACAGACGAACACATCACCCGAACCATGTGGGGAATCCTGGTCTTTGGTCTGGGTCTGTTCATGTTGGCCTGTCTTATCCTGGGGCCTAATGCCACCTTAACGCGTTTTGTTTTCAACCTTTTGCAGGGCGCGGCGGGCTTTTTATGTTACGTGATTCCGTTAATGGTCTGTGCCGCCGGCGCAGTGTTGGCCTTTGCGCCCCATAATGCCACCAACACGCGGCGTGTGCTGTTGGCTGCGTTGTTGTTCGCGTTGGTGTGTACCTGCGTGCAGCTGTTTGATATCCAGTCGATACTGTCCTCGGATCGCTGGAAACTGTCTGCTCAGGACTACCCGTCGTTCTTGCAGCTCACCGCCATTCGCAGCAGCAAACTGGCCGTTGGCGGCGGCGTCATCGGCAGCTTGCTGGCTTACCCCATGTGGCTGCTGTTAGACGTATGGGGATCGCTGCTCCTGCTGGCGGTATTCGTGATCATGGTGCTGGTGGTACTCACGGGCATCTCCTTCACCACGGTGGGCGGAAGCGTCACCGAAAAGTGGCAGCAGTTGCGAGAGGATTTTGAAGTCCGACGCGAGGAACGGGATATTCGCCGGGCGGATCAGGATGCCCAGCGCGAGGTGGAGCGCTTGCGAGAGTATCAGTATGGGCGCAACCAAGCGCCTGTTCAGGAGGAGCCGCAGAAGGCGTGGGAGCCGGAACAGTCCCCGCCTTCAAAGGGTCGCAGCAAGGTGGCATCCCAAAAGCAGGATCCTAAAAACTATGGGGAATCGACACAGGCTGCATATTACCATGATCAGGTTGAGGCGCAGCAGCCAAACAAAGAGAAGCCCCTCCAGCGAAAAGCGGGGAAGCAACAGCAACCCAGTATGTACATCGAAACCATTGGAGAAACGCAGGCTGCGATGCCCCGCGACGGGGTATCGCGGAACCAGGTCATGGACTTTCCTAAGAAGGGGCGCGGCCAGGGCAAGGGACAATCCGGCTCGCAACCGCGGGTCGTCAACGGCCAAGCCCTCTACATTGAGACATTGGCACCACAGGAGACGCAGGGGACGGGGGAAGCGCCGGAGGTGTTGCCCTTTGATGCGCCACGTACAGCGCCGGGCCGGGCCGCTGTGTTCACATCTCCCTTTGCCGCCCCAAAACCGCCGCAGCCAGAAGAAGAGGATACGGCAGCATACGAGGATCCCTGCAGCCCGGAAGAGCCTGGGGCGAGCAGCAACGCGAGCGGCGGTGATTTCCCATGGGACGAAGAGCCTAGCTGGAGCGGGGCGTCAGAGAGCGATCCTTGGCCCTGGGAACAGTCGGAAAAGCCTGTTGCTGTCACGCAGCAAAAGACCGCGCCGGTGGAGGTACCTGTGCACACGGAGCCTGCCTCTTTCTTCTCCCGTCCGGTGTCGCCGCAGCCGACGACCCCGGCGGAGCAGCCTGCCGCCCCAGAGGAAAGAAGGCTGGATCACACCCCGATCACCCTGCCCACTAAGGAAGCGACGGCTTCTGCCGTCGACGCATTGCCGCCGTACGAGTTCCCGCCCGTCAATCTGCTTAAGATACCGGAACGGTCATCCAACGTGGATACCCGCCGCCAGGACGAGGAAAATGCCGCCAAGCTCATCAGTACGCTGCAGAGCTTTGGCATCCAGGCCCGGGTGCTCAATGTGACCCATGGCCCGGCCATTACGCGTTACGAGCTCCAACCGGCACCCGGCGTAAAGGTGTCGCGCATCGTTAACCTTGTGGACGACATCGCCCTGAACATGGCTGCCGCCGGTGTGCGCATCGAGGCACCGATCCCGGGTAAGGCAGCCATCGGCATCGAGATTCCCAACGACAGCATTGCTACCGTCATGCTGCGGGAGATTTTGGAGGGGAACGAGTTTCAGATCCAAAACTCCTCGCTGGCATGCGCCCTGGGCAAAGACATTGCCGGACGGCACATTCTGGCCGATCTGGCAAAAATGCCTCACGTGCTCATCGCCGGTGCCACCGGTTCCGGTAAGTCCGTGTGTATCAACACCTTGATCAACAGCATCATTTATCGCGCCACGCCGGACGAGGTCCGCATGATTCTCATTGACCCCAAAGTGGTGGAGCTGTCTGTATACAATGGGGTGCCGCACCTGATGGTGCCGGTGGTCACCGACCCCAAGAAGGCATCCGGCGCCTTGAGCTGGGCTGTGGTGGAAATGGATCGCCGCTACAAGGAGTTTGCCGCCAGGGGTGTCCGCGACATCCGCGGCTTCAACAGTGCTTTGCAAGATGACGAGCCCATGATGCCAAAGATCGTGGTCATCATCGACGAGTTGGCGGACTTGATGATGGTGGCCCCCGGCGAGGTGGAAGACTCCATCTGTCGTCTGGCGCAGTTGGCCCGCGCGGCGGGCATCCATCTGGTCATCGCCACCCAGAGGCCTTCCGTCAACGTCATTACCGGCGTCATCAAGGCAAATATTCCTTCCCGTATCGCCTTCGCAGTGTCCTCCCAGGTGGACAGCCGCACCATCTTGGATTCTGCCGGGGCAGAAAAGCTGCTGGGCAAGGGTGACATGCTGTACGCGCCCCAGGGATCGGGCAAGCCTATCCGCGTCCAGGGCTGTTTTGTATCCGACGAGGAAGTGGCCAGGGTGGTGGACTTCGTCAAGAAGCGCCATAACGCGGAGTACGACGAGGACGTGATCGAGCATCTGAACCAGCTCCAGAACAACGCCGCTGAGCCCGCTGCGGAGGAGAGCGAAGAGGTGTTCGATGAACTGTTGGCGGATGCCGTAGAGATCGCTGTGGAATCCGGTCAGGCATCCATCAGCATGCTGCAGCGTCGGCTACGTGTTGGCTATGCTCGTGCAGGCCGGCTGGTCGACGAGATGGCTCGCCGGGGCATCATCTCCCAAGCAGAGGGAGCAAAACCCCGTGAGGTGCTCATGTCCAGGGAAGAGTATCACCGCCAGTTCGAGATGGAATAAACAGGGTACGCAAATGGGCTGTCTCACACAGGGGGATTGCTGTGTGAGACAGCCCATTTGGATGTTATTATAGGCTGTCGCCAAAATCCTTGCGGAACTGCTCCGCCAATTTTTGCTGCCAATCACCGATGGCCGCCAGTCGGCCAAAGAAGAAGCGCAGTGTCTGGGGCTCTTCCACGAAGCGAAGACCGCCCACCAAGTCACGGTGACTGTGCAGCCACGTGATACGGTCGATGGCGTACTCCACCTGGGACAGGGTGAACACCCGACGGGGCAAGGCCAAGCGCAGTAACTCCATGTCGGCCAAGGGCTCGGTACCGTCGGGCTCTCGTTGCTCGGACAGGGTGCCGCGCTCCATGCCGCGGATACCGCCGGCGATGTACATGGCTGCGGCTAGCGCCCCGGCAGGGTACTGGTGCTGCGGTATATGGGGCAGGAATTTGGATGCGTTGAGGTGACAGCCAAGGCCACCCGGCGGGGTCACCACAGGCACTCCCCGTGCGATCAGCTTGTTGCACATATGTGCGATGAACTGCGGCCCCTGGGAGATCACGTCCAGATCCATGGTTTCGTCCAGGCCGACAGCGATGGCCTCCATCTCGCGTACGCTCATGCCGCCGTAGGTGAGAAAACCCTCGAACAGCGGAACCAACTCCTTCATGCGCTGGCAGAGCCCCTCGTCGTGGGTCAGAATGCCGCCGCCCTTCGCAAAGCCCAACTTCCGCGCGGAAAAGTAGATGATATCCACCAAAGAAGCCATTTTTTTGGTGATATCCCGTGGGGTCATGCCTTTGCAGGCTTCCTCACGCTGGGTGATAAAATAAAGGTTGTCCTGCCATAGGCTGGCATCCAGCACCACCATGATGCCGTGCTTGTGGGCCAGGGCGCAGACCGCCTCCGCGTTTGCCATGGAGAAAGGTTGCCCGCCGATTAGGTTTGTACCGGCCTCCAAGCGGATAAAGGGGATGTTGGCCGGTCCTTCCTGGGCGATGACAGCCGCCAGCTTATCCAGGTCGATGTTGCCCTTAAAGGGCTCGGTGCTCTCCGTAACAAAACCGGCATCGGCCAGCACTTCCACCACGCGGCCACCGGCCCGTGTAATGTGGGATTTGGCCGTTGTGAAGTGGAAGTTCATGGGCACGACATGGCCGGGACGCACAAATGTCTGGGACAGGATGTTTTCGCAGGCGCGACCTTGGTGAGCGGGCAAAAAGAACTTGGTGCCAAAGATCTCTGTCAGCTTGTCGGACAGACGGTCGAAGGTGGCACTGCCCGCGTAGCTGTCGTCTGCCACCATCATGGAGGCCAGCTGCTGATCGCTCATGGCGTTGACGCCGCTATCGGTGAGCATGTCCAGGAATACGTCCTTGTTCTTGAGCAGGAAGGTATTGTTGCCCGCTTCGCTCATAGCAGCCAAGCGCTGATCAACGGTGGGCAGGCTTAGTTTTTGAACGATGCGTACCTTGTGCATTTCCAGGGGGAGCTGTTCGCCGCTAAAGAACTTAATGTTTGCCATGGTGGTACACTCCTTTGTTTGTGGTGCGCCCTTTGACGACGACGCCCGGTGGAGAGGATGCAAAAACGCTCATCCTCTGTTGCCAGAGGACGAGCGCCAAATCTCGTGTTACCACCTCAGTTCGCCAACACCTCACGATGTTGACCTTTTCGAGTACGGTGGAAACCCCACGGATACTCTATCGCTTTCACGGGCGAACCCGTCCCAGCCTACTAGGCGCTTGCCGTTGGGTGGAATGCTGGTTGCGTGTATTCCCGAGCCGTGCCCGTTGCCTCGCACCATCCGGCAACTCTCTGTAGGGCCAGGGCATCCGCCCGCTCCCGGTACTTCTTCGCAGTCATCGCATCTGCTGTTATGGAATTGCGAATAGTATACACGTCGACGCACGACATGTCAATCCCTTGCCCGCAAAAAGATTGACACGGCATCTTCTCCGTGCTATACTGAATGCCAACAAAGGGCAAGGATGGGAAGAGAAAACGCGCTGCCTCCACAGAAAAGGACGCCATGGCTGAGAGCGTCCGTGTACGGTGCGGTTTTAGACACCCCGGAGCCCCCTGATGAGAATCGGGCGCGTTCCCCGGCGATAGTGGGGCAGAGGATCGGCATCGCCGGTCGAAGCAGGGTGGCACCACGAAATCGCCTTTCGTCCCTACAGGTTGGGGAGGAAAGGTTTTTTTATTACCGTAAGGAGGAGAGCCCATGCAGATGCAAGCCCCCAAAGGAACCCTGGACATTCTCCCTGCGCTTAGCCCGCGCTGGCAGTACCTGGAGGAACACATGCGTGCGGCCTGCGCGTGCTGTGGATATCGCGAAGTGCGAACCCCGGTCTTTGAGCACACCGAACTGTTTTTGCGCGGCGTGGGCGATACCACCGATGTGGTACAAAAAGAGATGTACACCTTCAACGACAAGGGCAATCGCTCTATCACCCTCAAGCCGGAGGGGACCGCCGGGGTGGTGCGCATGCTGTTAGAGCATAGCCTGTATGCTGAGCCCATGCCGATCAAGGCCTATTACCTTAATAATCCCTGTTTTCGCTACGAAAAGCCCCAGAGTGGCCGCATGCGGGAGTTTCACCAGTTCGGCCTAGAGGCTTTTGGCGCCGCCAATGCTACCCTAGATGCCGAGCAAATCGCCCTGGCATGGGAGCTGTTGACAAAGCTAGGTCTATCCGATCTCAGGGTTCACATCAACAGCATTGGATGCCCCGGCTGCCGCCCGGCGTTCCACGCGAAGCTAAAGGATTTTCTATCCCAGCGCTTAGGCAATCTGTGCGCCACCTGTAACGAGCGCTTTGAGCGCAATCCCATGCGTATTCTGGACTGCAAATCGCCCGTGTGCCAGGAGCAACTCCATGGCGCTCCCAGCATTCTCGACTGCCTGTGCGATGAATGCAATACCCATTTCCTCGACTTGCAGGAGGCGCTGGGGGCGTTGGATGTGCCTTTTACTATTGACGATGGTATCGTCCGGGGTCTTGACTATTACACCAAGACGGTGTTCGAGATTATCTACGATGCTCCCACCGGGCCATTGACCCTCACCGGTGGCGGACGCTATGATGGACTGGTGGAGATGCTGGGCGGCCCCGCGCTGGCAGGTGTGGGCTTTGGCATGGGCATGGAACGGGTGCTGGCGGCGATGGAAGCCCAGGGCGTCCTGCCGCCGGTGGAGCCGCTTGTGGACGTGTTTGTGTGCGTGCAAGGCACCCCTGTCCGGGTTCCGGCATTGGTACTTACCACAGGCTTGCGCCGCGCAGGTCTGCGGGCCGATACCGATTATGTGGGGCGCAGCCTAAAGGCTCAGTTTAAGTATGCCGACAAATGCGCTGCGCGGTATGTGGTGGTACTGGGAGAGCAGGAACTGGAAAGCGGGAACATCAAGCTGCGCAACATGGCTACACGAGAGGAGCACGAACTGCCTTTGGCGGATGCACCGCGCCGTATCGCGGATATCGTACAGGCTGACAAATAAGCAAAAAGTAGGGAGCGAAGGATATGGGAACCGGCATGCAGGGATGGAAGCGTACGCACATGTGCGGCGCAATCAACGAGTCTATGGTAGGTCAATCCGTCTGCCTCATGGGATGGGTACAGCGGGCACGGAATCTGGGCAGCCTGATCTTTGTGGATCTGCGCGACCGCGAGGGGATCGTGCAAGTGGTGTTTGACCAGCAGACCAATGACCCGGCACTTTTCGCTGTTGGCGAAGAGCTGTCGCGGGAGTATGTGTTGGCGATCCGGGGCAACGTCGCCCCTCGTGCCGGTGCCATCAACGAAAAGCTTGCCACCGGCAAGGTGGAGATCAGCGTGACCGCTGCCTACCTCATCAATCGCGCCGAAGTACCGCCGATCTATATCGAGGACGGCGTGGAGGAGTCCGAGAGCGTGCGCCTGAAGTACCGGTATCTGGACCTGCGTCGACCCGCTCTCCAGCGCACCCTGCGCACCCGTGCCCAAGTGTTGTCCGCCGTCCATCGCCATATGGAAGAGCAAGGCTTTACCCATTTGGAGACGCCGATTTTGACCAAGTCCACGCCGGAAGGTGCCCGGGACTTCTTGGTGCCCAGCCGCATTCATCCCGGCGAGTTCTATGCGCTGCCCCAATCACCGCAGATTTATAAGCAACTGCTGATGCTGGCGGGCTTTGATCGGTACTACCAGGTGGCCCGCTGCTTCCGTGACGAGGACAACCGGGCTGACCGGCAGCCGGAGTTCTCGCAAGTGGACGTGGAGATGTCCTTTGTGGAGCCGGAAGATGTGCAGACCGTCATCGAGGGCATGTTTGCCGCGGTGTTTCGCGGGGTCATGGGCGTTGAACTGTCCCAGCCGCTGCCGCGTATGACCTGGCGGGATGCCATGGATCAATACGGCTCCGATGAGCCGGACACCCG
>JAVBUS010000125.1:0-4622 GCA_031555125.1 Eubacteriales bacterium
CCAGCTGCATCTGCCTGCGCAGCTGCAGATCCAGGGCGCCCAGCGGTTCGTCCAATAGCAGCAGCGCGGGATTGCAGACCAGGGCCCGGGCAATGGCGACGCGCTGGCGCTGTCCGCCGGAAAGTTGGGCGGGCATGCGCCGCTCGTATCCCTCTAATTGCACCAACTGCAGCATCTCCGCCACCTTGTCCCGGATCACGGCCTTGGGCGCTTTGCGGATACGCATGCCGTAACCGATGTTCCCGGCCACGTCAAGATGAGGAAACAGGGCGTAGCTCTGGAACACGGTATTCACATTTCGTTTTTCCGGCGGAAGGTTGGTCACGTCCTGGCCGTCGAGGAACACCTCGCCCTCGTCCGGCATCGTCAGGCCGGAAATGATGCGCAAGGTCGTGGTCTTGCCGCAGCCGGAGGGACCAAGCAGTGTCAGGAACTCGCCGCGTCGCACATCCAGATCGATGCCCCGCAAAACCCGGCTATCCCCAAACCGCTTTACAATCCCCCGCAGGGACAGGATATTCTCGCCCATTCCCGAGCCTCCACCTATGTATAATAAGGTTATTTTTTCTTAAACATATCAAGTGTCCGCTAAGTATAAATCACCCTCCTGTCCATGTCAAGGGGCGGTCATGTAATCTAGGGTAACACCGCGCAAAGGAGCGTCGTTGACCACGCGAGAGATTGTCCCGCTGCTTGAGGAACCTGCAAAAAAACCGTGGCAGCGCCTCGGCGACCGGCAGCGCGACATAGCGCAGCACGGAAAGACCCCTGTGGACGACTGCCCGACTTACGCGGTGTTGCCCAAGCAAAATACCGTCTGTAGACCCTTTGTGTAGCATGTTTTCACGCCCTGATCACATAGAATTGTGCGAGAAGGGGGGGATGCCCGTGCGCAGGCCATGGACAAAGTGGACGGCAGCGGTCCTGATCGCGATCACCGTGCTGCTCTTGTGGCAGCGAAACGAGCTTTTGCAGCCACGACCCAAGCCGCAGGTGGTGGCCCCTACGACGCGCATGGTGCTGCGGGTGTGGGTGTGCGAGCAATGGACGGGTTCCACCGCCTGGATAGAGAGGCAGGCCGCAGCGTTTGAGCGATCCCACCCCGGTATGTCGCTACGGATCCGACGGGCACAGGCCGTCGAGCTAACAGACCAAGAGTCTGTTTTGCCGGATCTGTTGGTGTTTGCCCCCGGCGTGCTAGCGGCCCCCGACAAGTTCCTGACGCCCATTCACGGCGATGTGGCGGTTCGCAGCGTACTGTCCGCCGCGGGCCGGTGGCGGGGCACCCAGTGGGCCCTGCCGGTGGCCATGGGCGGCTATGGGTTGTTGGTCAACGAAGAGGGCCAGCGAGACCCCAACCTATCGATACTGGATCCCGACGCAATGGCCGGCGCCGCGCGAAAAGCCAAGGGCAAGCAAGGCCCACGCTATGCGCTGCAGTGTGCCCAAGGAACGTCGCTCTCCTACCCTACCGCCCTATTGGCCCAGGGGGGCGGTCTGGGCGGCGGGTGGCCTCAAGGCATCGCACGGGGGCGTGCGGAAGGCACGCTGCCCCCGGATTTCGCCCTATGTTCGGCAGAAAAGGCCTATGGGGACTTTACGAGCCGCAGCGCCATGGCCCTGGTGGTCACGCAGCGGGACGTGCGTCGTTTCCGTGCCCTCTCCGATGCCGGCAAGGGGTTCCCGGTGCGGCTGGAGCAGGCCCGAGAGGCCTTCACCGATCAGCTGCTGCTGGCCGGTGTGGTGGCCGGAAAAGATCCGGATGCGGACCGTTTGGCGTTATCCACCCAGTTCTTGTGGAGTTTGGTCGGTCACGACGCGCAGCAGGGTTTAACGGACCACGGTCTGTTTCCCGTTCGAAGCGACGTCCCCGGTTACGACCCGGAAAGCGCGCCTTTTCTTTATACGATGGCGGCCACCTTGGCCAGGGAGGATCTGTGGGTGCCCAACGCGTTCACCTGGGGCACACAGCAGGCTGTACTGATGGCCCGCACCGAGGCGGCCCTGGCCCAGGGCGACGTGGATTTGCCCGGCACGGTCACGCTGGAAAGGTTCTGACGTCATCCATGGTGTTGCCCTTGTATCATTTTGCGGGTTCATGTAAAATATAGGCGCAGAGTATTCCGCAAGGAGGAACGGCATGACGTTGCAAGCGGTATCCGCCCTGGCGCGGCAGTTGAGACAGGACCCGCTTTGCGGCGGCATGGTCCTACGCCCTGACGAGGCCATGGCCTCCCATACCACCCTGCGCGTAGGCGGCCCGGCGGACTTGTGGATCGAACCCGCCGATGCCGCCCAAGTGCGTGCGGTGGTGCGGGCCGCCCAAGGCCATGGTGTTCCCCTGACCGTGGTGGGCAAGGGCTCCAATATATTGGTGCGGGACGGCGGCATCCGCGGCGCGGTATTGCACATCGGCGGCGCTATGGCGGCCCACCAGGTAAGCGGCACGCAATTGGTGGCCCAGGCCGGGTTACCGCTACCCGCCGCCTCCCGTGCGGCGCTGGCAGCCTCCTTAGACGGTTTGTCCTTTGCAGAAGGCATCCCCGGGAGCGTGGGCGGCGCGGCCTGCATGAATGCCGGGGCCTATGGCAGCGAGATGTGCCGGGTGGTGTCCTCGGTGGATATCGTGGACGAGCACGGTGAAGCGCGCACATTGCCCGCAGATCGCCTGGGATACGGGTATCGCCACAGCACACTGCTGGAACACCCCTGGATCGTCACCGGCGTCACGTTTTCATTGACCCCCGGCGACCCGTCGGAGATCCGGGAAACCATGCGAACGTTAGGTGAGCGCCGCCGCGCAAAGCAGCCGGTAACCTTGCCGAGTTGCGGCAGTACCTTCAAGCGCCCCCAAGGCGCATATGCCGCCCAGCTCATCGAAGAGAGCGGGCTCAAGGGGGCGCGGATCGGCGGCGCGGAGGTATCCACTCTCCATGCCGGATTCGTGGTGACTGTGGATCACGCCACGGCGCGGGACGTGCTGGCGCTCATTGCCCACATCCAGCGCCAGGTGATGTCCGCCAGCGGCATACAGCTGGAGCCGGAAGTCAGAATCATCGGCGAGGACGCCTAACCGATACAGAGGAGGATGCCCCCCATGCGGTACTTGATCGTCACAGGCATGTCCGGCGCCGGAAAAACCAGTGTGCTGCGCTATCTGGAGGATAGCGGATACCTGTGTGTGGACAACCTCCCCCCCATGCTGATCATGCGTTTTATCGAGCTGTGCGGCCAGGCGTCCAACCGGGTGCAAAAGATGGCTCTGGCCGTGGATATCCGCAGCGGCGAGTTTTTCGATGCCAAAGGCGTGCGACAGGTCATCGACGACGCGCGCAAGGTAGGCATTCCCATCGAAACCCTGTACCTGGACGCCAGCGACGAGGTGCTAATCACCCGCTATAAAGAAACCCGACGCGATCATCCCCTGGCCAGCGATGAACTGTCGCTCACCCAGGCCATCGCTGCGGAGCGTGAGCTGCTGCAACCCCTGCGGGAAACCGCCACCTTCCTAGTGGACACCTCCACCATGCGCCCGCGGCAAACAGCCCAGTTGGTGGGCAAGCTGCTGGATAAGGATGCGGAAGCCTCCGATGCGTTGCGCATCGAGATCCTTTCCTTTGGATTTAAGCGGGGTTTGCCGCGAGAAAGCGATCTGGTGTACGACGTGCGCTTTTTGCCCAATCCCTTTTACATGCAGGAGATTCGCCTGTTCACCGGCCTGGATCGCCAAGTGAAGGCCTTTGTGCTGGACCATCCGGTGACCCAGGAGTTTTTGGCCCGCACCCAGGACATGCTTGGCTTTTTACTGCCCCATTACCGGGAAGAGGGCAAACACCGGCTCATGATCTCGGTGGGCTGCACCGGCGGCGCCCACCGCTCCGTGGCGATCGCGGAATGCCTGGGCGAGCATCTGCGCCGGGAAGGACTGCAGGTGGACGTGAATCACCGGGATATCGAACTGGAAAAAGCGTTGTGGCAAAGCATGTGATGCTGCACTTAGGCTGTGCGCACAAAGGAGTACTATGTCATTTTCCTCTGAAGCAAAGGATGAGTTGGCGCGTCTGCCCCTAACCCACGACGGTTGCGGTCTGGCGGAACTGGTGGCCGTGATGCAAACCAGCGGCGTGGTACGCCTGCTGGGCGGCGGGCGCATGGGCGCCAGTGTACAAACCGAGCACTCGCCCACAGCCAGGCGGCTGCTATCCCTGCTGCGCAGTCAGTTTGGCGTACAGCCGGAACTCCACACCGCCCGCCACGAGCGGCTGGGCGGCCGCAGCAGCTACCGCTTGACCATAACCGGTGAAGATGCCCGCACTGTATTGACAGGGTTAGGCATTCTACGCACCGATGCCCAAGGTCTTTCGTACCTAAAGCCCCATCTGCCCAAGACGCTGCTGGCCAAGCAATGCTGCCGCCGGGCCTTTTTGCGGGGCGCCTTTTTTGCCGGGGGCTCGGTTTCCAATCCCGAAAAGGAATACCACCTGGAGTTTGTGGTCAGCGACGAACGCTTTGCCGCCACCCTGTGCGCGGTGCTGGCAAAATTCAAACTGCGCGCAAAAATGGTACACAGAAAAGGCACGGTTGTGGTATACTTGAAAGAAGCCGAGCATATCGTCACCGTG
>JAVBUS010000140.1:0-18289 GCA_031555125.1 Eubacteriales bacterium
ATCTGTTTGGCACGGGTGTATCCCGGCGACGCCTTAGCCCCAAACAGGAAGGTGCGCGGTGTCATGGTAAAGGATGCATCGTCCACAATGCGGTTGTACAGCACCAGGATGTGCAGTGCGTTGAGCAACTGCCGCTTGTACTCATGCAGGCGCTTGGCCTGGACATCGAACAGGGTATCGGGCCGGAGCTCCAGTCCTTGGCGCGCATTGATCCACTTGGCGAACCGCTCCTTGTTCTGCTGCTTAATCTGGTCGAACCGCTGGCGGAAAGCCGCGTCCTCTTTCAGGGCCAACAGGTTGCGCAGCAGCATGGTATCCTGGCGCCAGCCCTGGCCGATGGCCTCGTCCAGCAGCGAAGAGAGCCCTGGGTTGGCCAGCATCAGCCACCGCCGCGGCGTAATGCCGTTGGTGATGGCGCTAAACCGGTTGGGCATGATGGATGCGTAGTCCCGGAAGGTATCCCGCTTGAGGATCTCGCCGTGGAGCTGCGACACGCCGTTGATGGAGTGACTCATCGCGATGCACAGGTTGGCCATGTGCACCTGATCATAGGCCAGGATGGCCATGTTGGCAATACGGTCCCATTGCCCGGGAAATTTTTCGAACAGATCGGCGCACAGGTGCTTGTTCAGCTCTTCCAGGATGCTATAGATCCGGGGCAATACCTCCCGCACCATGTTCTGGGGCCAACGCTCCAGGGCTTCCGCCATGATGGTGTGGTTGGTGTAGGCGATGGCTCCCTTGGTGATGTTGCTGGCGACATCCCAAGAAAGGCCCTCCTGGTCGATGAGGATGCGCATCAGCTCCGGCACCGCCATGCCCGGATGGGTGTCGTTGATGTGAATGGCCACCTTCTCGGCGAAGTGGCGCATGTCGTTGCCATGCACGCGCTTGTAGTCCTTCACGGCATACTGCAACGACGCAGAGGTAAAGAAGTAGTGCTGCTTTAAGCGCAGCATCTTGCCTTCGTAGTGGTTATCCTCCGGATAGAGCACCTTGGAAATCACTTCAGCCAGCTCGCGTTCGGCCATGGCGTGGGCATAGTCACCCCGGCCAAAGGAGGCCAAATCGATGCGCTGGGGCGAACGGGCCGACCACAGTCGGAGGGCGTCCACCACCTGGGAGTTATAGCCCACCACCGGCATGTCATAGGGCACCGCGATGACGGTTTTGGGGTTTTGCACCGATACATGCAGCATGCCGTCCACCCAGTCCTCTTGCAGGGTGCCGCCGAAGTAGACCTCCACGGCATCCTCCAGGGCAGGGATTTCCCATGCGTTGCCATGCTCCAGCCAACTGTCGGGCAGCTCCACCTGTTGGCCATCGACGATGCGCTGGCGGAACAGGCCGTACTCATACCGGCTGGTGCAGCCCATGGCCGGAAGATCCAAGGTGGCCAGGGAGTCCATAAAACAGGCCGCCAAGCGCCCTAGTCCGCCGTTGCCAAGGGCGGGTTCCGGCTCCTCGTGCAGTACCTTGCGCAGATCCAGCCCCAGTTCGGCGAAAGCCTTGGTGTACTCCTCTGTTGCGCACAGGTTGAGCATGTTGTTGTGCAGCGAGCGCCCCATCAAAAATTCGATGGACAGATAATACAAGCGCTTGGCCTTTAGGCTTCTGCGGGCTTCCTTTTCGAACATCCACTTTTCCATGATGTGATCCCGCACGGTGGACGCTACGGCACCATAGATCTGTTTATCGTTGGCCTCTTCCAGGGCGCAACCATCGTAGCGCTGCAATTTCCCAATGATGGACTTTTTGATATACTCCTTATCAAACACATGCGTGGGCATGCCATTCCTCCATTCCTGTCGTTGCCACTTCCTATAGTGGAATAGTATACCATATTCCAACATCCGATTCAATACACCTGTCCACGCCTTATATTGTGCCTTTTATAACATTAACATACTATAGCTTGTTTTGCATCGGTCGGTTTAGACTTTTGGTCGGTTTTTTCTCCAGCGACCGCGTTCTGCGGAAAGTCGTAATATGTCGAACAGGTTTCGCAATGAGTGCTTTTTTGACATTTTGGCGCCTTTCCTGTCGTTCGAAAAATAGCGAAAAGAAAAATCCGCTTTCTGACAAACGAAAAGGCCGCTGCAGTCGAAAATCAGGATGGAGTTTTCAGGACGCAAAAAAATAGGCAGCCGAAAAACAGATTGCCGAAAGGACGAATGATCGGATTCCGGTGTGCGACTAAAAATAGCAGCAGAGAGCACGCCAAAAAATCAGGAGGGGTTATGAGGCGACTCGGGAAGGCGCAAACGCGCAAAAAATCAAGAAGGGAATTTCGATGAAAGTCCTATACAGACTTGGCTTTTCCGCCATTGTTTCACGTGGAACATTGTCCACAGTTTGTGCACAGATCGGTTCGTCTTGTGCTTTCGAAACAAGCTTATCGCTTGCAAATCAGGCTCAGCACGTTCAAGCAGCCACTGGTAGGAACCAACCTTTCCACCGGAATTTCCACTTTTCCCGTGGATATGAAGGTGTCCCGTTCAATCAGCATGGGATAAACGAAGCGCCGGAAGAGGCAAGCCCGCATGATTCTCCGAATAACATGCCCAAGACCCACAGCCGAAAGTCAGCACCAAAATGTTTCACGTGAAACATTGTCCACAACGCTTGCACAGTATGGCTTTTCGCGCTTAAGGACACGCAAAGTTGCGATCAACATAAACCCAGTGTCCTTGCGCGGCAGTGCACCGGTCTTGCCCGTTACCGGGGCATCATCTCATGCCAAGATCTGCTGTCGCTGCCCTATCCGATACGAAAAAGAAAAATTCCAACCCGCTCCCGTGGTGCGCCGTACCCCACAGCCGAAAGTTATCACCAAAATGTTTCACGTGAAACATTGTTCCGAAAAACTCGCGCAACAATGGTATCACGATGCCGGACACCCCATTGGACATGCCGGATGGAACGTAGTACAATGTATCTGACGATTGTAAAGGCGGTGAACTCCTTGCCACAGTGGACAGACCGACAAGCACAGGCCATTAGCGCCCGGGACTGCAACCTGCTGGTAGCCGCAGCCGCCGGGTCCGGAAAAACCGCGGTCCTGGTGGAGCGGATCTGCGCACTGGCCCGCGAAGGCATGCGGGTCGACCGCATGCTGGTGGTCACTTTCACCCGGGCAGCGGCTGCCGAAATGCGCCAAAAGATCCTGGAGGCATTCCAGCGAATCGCCGACAGCGACGAGCCGGACGCCGGTCTCTTCGCGGAGCAGGCGGCACTGGTAGAACGGGCTCAGATCTCCACATTGCACGGTTTTTGTGGCGCACTGCTACGTACACACTTTCAATCCGTGGGCGTGGATCCCACCTTTCGCGTGGGCGACGACAAAGAAACCGGGCCCCTGCGAGAGGAAGCACTGCGCACGCTGATCGTGGAGGAATACGCAGCAGGCAATCCGGACTTTGATGCGCTGGCCGCCTGCTGGACCGACGAGCAGATTGGACGGCAAGTGGAGCAACTGTATAGCTTCGTGCGCTCCCAACCCGCGCCATGGGCGTGGTTGTCCGCAGCCTGCGACGCCTACACCGCCGACGAGGCCGCCCTGGAGGACAGTCCATGGGTGCGAGCACTATTGACGGGGGCCCGTGCGGAAATCCGCAGCGCCCAAGTAAACTTTCAGCAGGCACTGCAGCTCTGCAGCCTGCCCGGCGGTTGCGGCCCCTACTGCGATACGTTGGAGCGGGATATAGCCGCCATGGAAGGGCTACTGACTCTATGTGATCAGGGGTACACCGCCCTGCGGGATGCCTTGTCCGTTCACGCCTTTCCCACCATTGCGAGAGCAAGCAAGGATTGCGATCCCGACATGCGTGATCAAGCCAAAAAGCTGCGGGACGCAGGTAAAGACCGCATTAAAAGGAAGTTGGCGGAGCGGCTTTTGGCCGATCCGCTGGCCCTGCATGCGGAGGATCTGCGTGCAGAGCTGCCCCAACTGCGCGCGTTGGCAGCGTTGACACAATCCCTGGATGAAGCGTTTGCGAAGCGCAAACTGGAAAAGAACCTGCTGGATTATGGCGATCTGGAGCATAAAGCCCTGGAGGCCGTGCGCCAGGCCACGGTCAGCGACGCGGTGCGGGCGCAATATGACGCGATTTTTGTCGATGAGTACCAAGACAGCAGCGTCATCCAAGAAGAACTGGTGCAGCGTATCGCCCGTGAGAGCAACGTGTTTATGGTGGGTGATGTCAAACAAAGCATCTATCGGTTCCGGCAGGCGGAGCCGAAGCTCTTTTTGAACAAGCTGGACACCTTTTCACCGGCAGAAAACGCGGTAGATCGGCGGGTCGACCTAAACAAAAACTTTCGCTCCAGGCCCAATGTATTGGCGGCCGTGAATCTGATCTTCTCCTACGCCATGCGGCGGGAGGAGACCGAGATCCCCTACGATGCGGAAGCGAGGCTGTATCCCGGCCTCACGCCCGCAGACGAGGATCCCGCCGTGGAGCTGCATGTGGTGGCAGAGTCCGTCGGTGACACGCCGACCGAGGATGCTAATGCAATAGAAGAAAACGACGTGGATGCCGACGTTCCGCAAGGGGACGGGGAGGATTCATACTGGAACCAGAGCCCACCCTCCAGCCGCATCGCCAAGGAAGCCACCTTGGCGGCCCAGCGCATCCACGCCCTTGTGGGTACTACATATTGGGATAGTAAGAAAAACACCTACCGCCCGTTGCGCTATCGGGATGTGGTAATCCTGTTGCGGGTAGCAAAGGGCATCGCACAGCAGGTGCAACAGGTTTTCGAGCAACACGGCATTCCCGTGTACAGTGATGCCGGGGAAGCCTTCTTTATGATGCCGGAAGTGCGATCCGTTATTGATCTGCTGCGGGTGCTGGACAACCCCCTGCATGAACACGCGTTGCTTTCGGCCATGCGCGGCCCCGCAGGCGGATTCAGCAACGACGCGCTCGCCAGTATTCGGGGGGCTTGCACCGATGGCAAGGCGGGCTATTATGACGCACTGCTGGCCTGCGCCGCCGGCGAAGGCGCCTTGGCCCAACGGGTGCAGCGGTTTCTGGCGCTACTGGACGACCTGCGATTGTATGCGCAGGCGCAACCCTTGGAAGACTTGATTTGGCGCATGTATACCCTGACGGGGTGCTACGCTCATGCGGGCGCGCTCCCCGGCGGCCGTGCCCGACAGGCCAACCTGCGCATGCTGGCGGAGCGGGCAGCATCCTTCGCGCAACACGGCGGTGGTCTGTCCGCGTTTTTATGGGAGGCGGAGCAACTGCGTGCCCGAGGCGATAGCGACAGCGCAAAAGCACTGGGCGAAAGTGAAGACGTGGTACGCATTATGACCATGCATATGAGCAAGGGGCTAGAGTTCCCGGTGGTGATCTGCCTGGACCTGGGCCGCAGCTTTGGGCTCAAGGGCGGGCCGCCCCCGATGCTGGACTGCCACAGCACCATGGGCTTGGCCATGCAACGCATCGATCCGGACATGCGCACACGATATGCCACCCTGGCCTGCGAAGCGGTCCGCCTGCAGCGCAAGCGGGAGACCCTGGCCGATGCCACCCGCCTGCTGTATGTAGCCATGACCCGTGCACAGCATCAACTGATCCTGGTGGGTCACGGCGGCCGGGATGCCGAAGGGTTGGACAGCAAGCTCCTGCGCTGGGCCAATGCCCGACATGGAGAGCTACTGTCCGAGGCGGACAACATGATGGACTTGCTGCTGGCCCCCCTGCGCATTCACCGGGACGGTGGCGTTTTGCGGGCAGAGGGCTCTTGCACTGGGGAGGAGGAGTTGGAGGACACCTCCCGCTGGTCTGTACGGCGATACAACCATGTGGATACCTTGGCCACCGCCCAGGCTACCGCCACCACCTGGCTCCCGATGCTGCAGGAACAGGCGCATACCCACACCCCCGATGCCGCCCTGGTTTCCGCCTTGACCTGGACACCGCACTCGCCGCCCGCAGAGGATGGGAAGCTAAAGACCACGGTTTCTGCCATGCTCCGGGAGCTCCAGGGCGAAACGGTCTACGAAATGCCCCGGCCATGGCCGCAGTTCTTGTCCGAGCAACCCACCGTGACCCTGGACGGCGCGGCCCGAGGCACCGCCTTCCACGCCGCCATGCGGGCACTGGACTTTGCTATGCTGGCCACGTCGCCGGACGATGCCTTGTTGCAGGCCATCGATGGCCAACTGCTCGCCCTGGAGGAGGCACAACGCCTATCTCCCGGCCAGCGGCAGGCCGTCTCCACCACGGAGATTGCCGCCTTCGTCCGCAGCCCCATTGGGCAACGGATGCTGGCCAGTGCCACGGTGCGCCGGGAGTGGGCCTTTAACCTGCGTATGCATCGGAATACCGGGGTGCAATTGGTACAGGGTGTGGTGGACTGCTGCTTTATGGAGTCCGCGCAGAATGTGCAGGGATGGGTGCTGATGGACTACAAGACCGACGGGGATCCCGATCCCCAGGCCGTACTGGCACGCTATGCGCCCCAGGTAGCCCTTTATACCCAGGCGCTGATCCGCATCACCGGGTACCCGGTGCACACCGCCGGATTGTACCTTACAAAAAAAGGCAGCTTCTTCCCCTACGACGCGATAGGAGATTTCGCTGCCTTCGGCGAATAATCACACCGTATGCTTTTCCCCAATCATCATCACGGAGGGCCGCCATGCTGCGCGCAGATTACCATGTACATTCCAACCACTCCTTTGACGGAAAGGATTCCATCGAGGCGTTATGTCAGGCAGCGGTTTTAGAAAACGTTACCGAGTTTTGTCTGACCGAGCACATCGAGCCACACCATCCCAACGCGCAATGCGACATCCCGCCGGTGTATGCCAACTGGTTCCGCGACTTGGCCGCCGCCAGGGAACGATTTCCCGGGCTCACGTTGCGGGCCGGACTAGAGATCGGCGACAACGCACCCTTTCGCGAAGAAATCTATGCCACGCTGGACGCGTTGCCCCTGGACTTCCGGCTGCTGTCCATGCATCTGGTGGACGGCCTGGATCCATATGACGCCGTCTACTTTGAAGGCCGCAGCCAGGAGGAGGCCTATCGGCGGTATGTAGAGGCCAAGCTGGAAAGTGTGTTGCACTTCCAGGATTATGACGCGGTGGCGCACCTGGGTTATTGCGGCAAGTTCGCCCCCTACCCGCCGGAAACCCGACCTTTGCGCTGGCATCACGCGCCGGATCACCTGGATATGCTGCTCCGCGCCATCGCTCAGAACGGACGGGCGCTGGAGATCAATACCTCCGGGCTGAAGCAGACCGATTCGCCCATCCCTGGGTGGGACATTCTGCGTCGCTTTGCCGAGTTGGGCGGCGAGTTCGTCACCTTGGCCTCCGATGCCCACAGCGGGGCCTTTATCGGCTTTCGTTTGGAGGATGCTCGGCGGATCGCGCTGTCGGCTGGGCTGCGCTGGGGCGTGACTTTTGACCGGCGGCGGGCTATCCCTTACACATTGGAAGGAGATGCTTGACCATGACCCGCAGTAAGCTGCGCGCACTGCTTGACGCGCCCTCCGACCTGATGCTGCGCATGATGACAGTGATCGCCCTGGTGATTACCTGCGTGCTGGCGCTGACGGGATCGCCACGGTTGATCTGGATGGTGCTGACCTCCTTGGCGCTGATCCTGCTCACCGCCTTGAACCGCATCCGCATCTCGGTACGGGTCCGGCGGATGCAGGGCACCGCCCGGCGGAAGCGGCGGCGACATCGCCAGGAGACCTCCAACACCCAGCATTAAATCATGCCGTGCGAACACGGAAACAGGGTTGCCTCCCGATCGAACGGCGAGGCAACCCTGCTCTTTTTATCCGTTGGTTATGGCGTGTCTCCAACGGGGAGAACGTGCAAGTTTCAAGGATTCTTCACCAGATCAAGGCGTCGGATCACGGCGCACCGGCGGTACGCCACGTGCAGAACGACGCCGATATGGCGGAAAAGCCGCCGGGATTTGCGCTTCCGGCGTTTTGAAACACACCCTAGCCCACGTGTTGCCGTTCCGTGGCGACGGGTTCCGCCACCTCGGGCTTGCTCTGTGGTGGCGGCGCAGTCTCAAACCCCGCGGAGCTCTCCCGGATGAACAAGACCTTGAGCGTAATAAAGATCAAGCGCATGTCCTGAAGCACCGAAAAGTTCTCGATATAGAACAAGTCCATGTTCAGCTTGTCCCGGGGCGTCGTATTGTACTTGCCATAAATCTGGGCGTATCCCGTCAACCCGGCCTTGGCACGCAACCGCAAGGCGAAATCCGGCAGCTGCTGGGTATACAGGCTATAGTGCTCCACGCGCTCTGGCCGTGGGCCCACGATCGACATGTCGCCGGTGAGAATGTTGAACAACTGCGGAAACTCATCCAAGCGGTAGGGGCGTAACCCGCGGCCGATCCGTGTGATGCGCTCATCGTTTTCCACTGCCCGCATTTCCTCTTCCGGCAGGTCCTTGTCCGCGTCCACCCGCATGCTACGGAACTTAAAAATGTAAAAGGGTTTTCCGCCCAGTGTCAGCCGCGCCTGCCGATAGAAAACCGGCCCGCCATCGTCCAGCTTGATCAGCAGCGCGATGATGAGCATAGGCAATCCCATCACCGCGATGCCCAACACCGCAAACAGGAAGTCGATTCCCCGCTTTACAAACCGCTGTTCCGGCGTCAGTTCCCGGTTTTTGCACAGCAGGATGGGCGTATCGAAGAGTTGTGTCTGGGTGGCCACGCTCATGGCAATATCCATGGGCGTGGGCAGGATATTGATGCGCTTGCCGTGGCGATAGCAGTATTCAAATATGGCGGTGCGGGTGTTGGCCTCCATGGCGCCCAGCAGCACCGAGTCGTAGGGCTCGATGCCCTGGGTGATCTCCTCCAGCGGCGTTGCGGCGTCGATGACCTTTACCACCTGGAACCGGCGATCGATCTGCTTCATTTTCTCGATGACGGCGGTATCATCCGGCTCGCCGCCGGTAACGGCCACCACCTGCCGGGCGTTGTTAAGGGCATAGTACACGGTATTCATAAGGTAACAACCCAGCATCGCCAACAGGAACTGTGCGCCAAAGATCACCACCATGGGCCAGAGCTCCAGCATTTTGCGGGCGATCAGGCTCAGCTCTAAATAGATAAAAAAGCTGGTAAACATCAACGCAAAAAACGACGAAAGCAGCAGGTTTGTGATCCGGAACGATCCAACCCGCAGTGCGCCGTATAGATTCATAAACACCAATAGCATCACGGAATAGGACAGCAGCACCACGTAGTTACCAGCGCCCCAATAAATGGTCTCGCCATATGCCGATTGCCATACCCAGCCGAAAATCGCCACCAATCCCACCAAGTACAATAGGCGTACCAGAGACACCACGGTGCGCCGATAGGGAAAGGCCAAAGCGCGTACCCCCCTTCGCCACAGCATGGCGGAAAACGTTACTTGCACATCGCCCAGAAATCAACTATAGTATAAACTGAATCCAATTATCGCGCAAGCCCATGAAAAGGAAGCGCCATGAAGATCGCCATCGTCAGTCAACACTTTTATCCGGACACCTTTCGCATCAACGATATCGCATACGACCTGGCGGCCCAAGGACATCGGGTACAGGTATACACAGGCCTGCCGGATTATGATGCGGGCCGATTGCCGGCGGACTATCGCCGGTTCCGCAACCGCCGGGCGCGGCACCGGGGCGTGGACATCCGGCGGGTACCCACTACCCAGCGGCGCACCGGATCCTTCTGGCGGTTGATCAACTATGCCTCCTTCGCCATCAGCGGCTGGCTTTGTTCCGGGTTTGCGCCCAGGGATTTCGATGTGGTGCTGACCTATCAGACCTCGCCTGTGTCCCAGGCCATCCCGGCTCAGCGCCTGGCCCGGCGCAGCAGGTGCCCGCATCTTTTGTATTGCCTGGATCTGTGGCCGGAGTGCGTGACGGTGTGGGGCGTACAGTCAGGTTCCCTGCTCTACCGAGTAGTACGCAGCATCAGCCGCCGGATCTATGGGGCCGCCGATCGGGTGCCGGTCTGCTCCCTGCCCTTTGCGGACTACCTGCACGAGGTCTGCGATGTGCCAAAGGACCGGATGGACTACCTGCCCCAACCCTGTGAGGATCTTTTCGAATCCGTATCCGGCCAGTACGAGGACAATGGCTGCGTGGATCTGCTCTTTGCCGGCAATGTGGGGGCGGCCCAGGATATCCCGTGTTTGCTGGATGCAGTGGCGCTGCTGGGTGACAAGCCCGGCTACCGCGTCCACATCGTGGGGGGCGGTTCCGAGCTGACCGCCATGGAAGCCCGCTCTGCCCACATGGGGCTGACCCACCGGGTGATCTTCCATGGCCGCAAGCCGCTGGAGGAGATGCCCGCCTACTACCGTATGGCC
This sequence comes from Eubacteriales bacterium, assembly GCA_031555125.1. Classification (GTDB taxonomy): domain Bacteria; phylum Bacillota; class Clostridia; order Christensenellales; family Aristaeellaceae; genus WQXF01. The sequence continues at coordinate 10,363 of JAVBUS010000140.1, forward strand.
GATGCATTCCTATTACTGCTCAAGGGCGACAGCTTTGTGGGCCACACCCTGCCCGGCAAGCTACAGAGCTACATGTCGGCGGGCAAGCCCATTCTGGCCGCCATCGACGGGGCTGCGGCCGATGTGCTGCGGGATGCGGATTGCGGCCTGTGCGGCCCGCCATCGGATGCCCGAACCCTGGCCGCGCACATGGGCGCCCTGATCGATGCCCCGGACAGCTACCGCGACCTAGGCACACGCGCCTTTGCATACTACCGGCAACATTTTAGTAAGGAGGCGTTCTTTGCGCGGCTTGAGGAGATCGTCGCGCAGGCGCAAGGAGGACGAAAGTATGTTTGATAACGAGACCTTACTTATCACCGGCGGAACCGGCAGCTTTGGCAACGCGGTACTCAGTCACTTTTTGGATACCAACATCAAGGAGATCCGCGTGTTCTCCCGCGATGAAAAAAAGCAGGACGACATGCGCAGGCAGTACCGGTCTTCCAAGCTGAAATTCTACATCGGCGATGTGCGCGATCCCCTGTCCATCATGGGCGCCATGCAAGGGGTGGACTATGTGTTCAGCGCCGCCGCCCTCAAACAGGTGCCCTCCTGCGAATTCTTCCCCCGGGAGGCCATGCGCACCAATGTGGAAGGCACCTATAACACCCTGCGTGCCGCCGTGGAGAGTGGGGTGAAGACGGTGATTTGTCTTTCCACCGACAAGGCGGTGTACCCCATCAACGCCATGGGCATCTCCAAGGCATTGATGGAGAAGGTGATGATCGCGGAAAGCCGCAACTGCGCCAAGACCGTCATGTGTGGCACCCGTTACGGCAACGTGATGTGTTCCCGGGGCAGCGTGATCCCGCTGTTCATCGAGCAAATCCTAAAGGGCGGTCCCATCACGGTAACCAATCCCTCCATGACCCGGTTCCTGATGTCTTTGGACGACTCGGTGGATCTGGTGATGCACGCCTTTAAGAACGCGCACCCCGGCGACTTGTTTGTGCAAAAGGCCCCGGCCTGCACCATCGCCGTGTTGGCCAAGGCACTCAACGAGCTGTTTGGCGCCAATACCCCCGTCAAGATCATCGGTACCCGCCATGGAGAAAAGCACAACGAGAGCCTGCTCTCCCGGGAAGAAATGATGCTGGCGGAGGACAACGGTAAGTACTTCCGCATCCCGGCGGATACCCGGGATCTGCAATATTCGCAATACTTCGAAGAGGGTGTGGAAATCGCCCATATCGTGGAAGAATACAACTCCGACAACACCCAGCAGCTCTCGGTGGAGGAGCTGAAGGATATGCTCATGGGCCTGGAACCGGTGCGCGAGGCCGTGCGCCTGTATCGCGGACAAAAGTAACAGCGATTCGCATGGAGCGTATTCGCGGCGGTGTCTTGCGCGTCTTTCGGTCCAACACCACCTCCACCCGGGCGGTGTGGTTTACCATGGGCGCGCTGCTTATGCGCGGCATCAGCATCTTTACGGCGCCCTTCTTTACCCGCTACCTCAACCCGGAACAGTACGGGGAGTTTTCACTGTTCTCCATATGGGCCGTGATCCTGGCCATGGTGTGCAGCCTGTATACCCACGGCGCCATCCCTGTGGCCCACGCCCGGCTGGAGGAGAAGGCCTGGCGGCCCTTTCTGTCCAGCGCCCTGACCCTGTCCACCCTCAGCTTTGCGCTGTTTGCCGCGTTGCTGTTGGCGCTGCGTGCGCCCCTGGGGGCGTTGATGCAGGTACGGCCCCAGCATATGCCCTGGCTGCTGTGCTATGGTTATGCCATGTATGTCACCAACGCCGCACTTGGGGCTTATGCCCAGGAGAAACGGCATCAACGCTACTTTTTCCTATCGCTGCTGCTGCTGATCACCACCACAGGCCTGTCGGTGATCCTTGTCCTACGGTGGACGGACCGGCTGCAAGGCCGCCTGCAGGGCATGGTATGGCCCACCTTGGCGGTGGCGCTGGTGCTGGCCTTGCGGTTATGGCAACAGGGGAGAACCGGGTACTCCGCCCGGCATTGGCGGTTTGCCCTGTCGGTGTCGCTGCCCCTGATTCTGCAGGCGCTGTTTTTTGTGCTGTTGCCCCAGAGCAACCGGATACTGCTCGCAGCCAACCTGGGAACCGACGCTGCCGGGATATTCAGCCTGGCCTACACCTTTGGGGCCATTCTGGAGGACATCGCCCTGTCCTTCAACCTGTCGTGGATGCCTGCCTACTTCGATCATCTGCGCGCCCGGCGCCAGGATGCTGCCCATGCCCAAGGGGCGCGCCTGATGCGCACCATCACGCTGCTGACATTGGGTTTTCTGCTGGTCTGTCCGGAAGTGTTCCGGCTGCTGGTGGCGCCGGCCTATTGGTCGGGGATCCCCATGCTGACGGTGCTGGCCATGGCGGCCTTCCTGCGCTTTTTATCCCTATTCCCCCTCAACGATGCCCTGTATCAGAAGCACATTCTGGCCCCGGCACTGGCTTCCATCCTGGCGCTGACCGTCAACATCGGCTGCAGCCTGTGGCTGATCCCCCGCTATGGCGGCATGGGCGCGGCGATATCCACCCTGGTGGCCTATGGTATGATGCTGGGGATCCTGCTGGCGGTCATGGGCCGCAAACGCCCGCTCGCCCACGGCATCCCCTTCGTACCCCATGCCCTGTGTGTAGCGGCCATCGGCGGGTTCTGTCTGCTGGCCGACGGCCTGTGGCCCCTGCGCTGGGCATTGGCGGCAGTATGCGGGGGGCTGCTCCTCCGGGACCTGATCCGCCAGCGGGGATTCTTCTGATCCCCCGCACCATCCATTCCCACATCGTAAAGGAGAACGTACCATGAAACTTGGAGTCGTCGGACTGCCCAACGTCGGAAAGAGCACACTGTTCAACGCCATCACCCAGGCAGGGGCCGAGGCGGCCAACTATCCCTTTTGCACCATCGAGCCCAACACCGGCGTTGTGCCGGTGCCGGACCCGCGCCTGGATAAGCTGACGGAGATGTACAGCCCCAAGAAAACCACCCCCGCAGTGGTGGAATTTGTGGACATTGCCGGGCTGGTCAAGGGCGCCAGTCAGGGCGAGGGCTTGGGGAACAAGTTTTTGTCCCACATCCGTGAAGTGGACGCCATTGTCCACGTAGTGCGCTGTTTTGAAGACGCCAATATCATACATGTGGACGGCTCCATCGACCCGGCCCGGGATATTGAGACCATCCAGATCGAGTTAATCGCCGCCGACCGGGAAACCGTGGCCCGGCGCGAGGACAAGGCCCGCAAAATGGTCAAGAGCGGCGACCGGAAGTATGCGGAGGAAGCCGATACCGCCGCCCTGCTGATGGCCCACCTGGAAAACCTGCAGCCCGCACGCACCTGCCCCCTGACCGAGGAACAGCAGGAAACGGTGCGGGGATGGTTTTTGTTGACCACCAAGCCGATGATCTATGCCGCCAATATCAGCGAGGCTGACCTGGGCAAGCCGGAATCCGACCTGCCCGGTATCGACCGGGTCCTGGCCATCGCCGCCGCCGAGGGGGCCGAGGTGCTGGTGATCTGTGCCCGGGCGGAGGAAGAGATTTCCCAGATGGAAGCCGAAGAAAAGGCCCTGTTCCTGGCGGAATTAGGCATTGGTCAGTCCGGACTGGACCGCCTGGTGACGGCCTGTTACAAGCTGCTGGGACTGATCAGCTTTTTGACCGCCGGGGCCGATGAGTGCCGGGCCTGGACCATCGTCCGGGGCACCAAGGCGCCACAGGCGGCAGGCAAGATCCATACGAACTATGAACGGGGCTTTATCCGGGCGGAGATCGTGGCCTTTGACGCCCTGATCGAGACGGGCAGCATGACGGCCTGTAAGGACAAAGGCCTGATCCGATCCGAGGGCAAGGAGTACGTGATGAAGGACGGCGACGTGACGCTGTTCCGCTTTAACGTATAAACGCATCCGCGACCGGCAAAGGAGGCGCGCTATGGACAAGCATCCCCCCATCATCGCCCAAGCCCCATGCATGCTGCACGGCGGCGATTACAACCCGGACCAGTGGATCCCGTGGAAGGAATCGATCTGGCCCGAGGATGTACGTCTGGCAAAGCTGGCCCATGTCAACGCGTTGAGCGTGGGCATCTTTGCGTGGACGGCTCTGGAGCCGGAGGAAGGCGTCTTCACCTTCGAATGGCTGGACGAGGTCATGGATATGCTGGCGAACGCGGGGATCCGCGCCATCTTGGCTACCCCCAGCGGCGCACGCCCCGCCTGGATGAGTGCCAAGTATCCGGAGGTGCTCCGGGTACGGGACGATGGCCACCGCAACGGCCACGGGGAACGGCACAACCATTGCTACACCTCGCCGGTCTATCGGGAGAAGGTGCGGATCCTAAACACCCGCTTGGCCGATCGCTACAAGGATCATCCGGCCCTGGCCATGTGGCACGTATCCAACGAGTACAACGGCGAATGCCACTGCCCCCTGTGCGCGGAGGCCTTCCGTCAGTATGTGCAGGCGCAGTACGGCACGCTGGAGGCGCTGAACCAGGCGTATTGGACGGCCTTTTGGAGTCACACCTACACCGACTGGGCCCAGATCGCACCCCCCAGCCCCACCGGGGAGCAAGGCACCCATGGCCTGACCCTGGACTGGAAGCGGTTCGTTACCGAGCGCACCGTGGACTTTTATCTGCACGAGATCGCACCGCTCAAAGCCATTACGCCCAAAATCCCCTGCACCACCAACCTGATGGGGCTGTATGACGGGCTGGATTACTTCCGCCTGGGCCGTGTGCTGGATGTGGTGAGCTGGGACAATTATCCCGCCTGGGCCGACAACGATACCGATGTGGACACCGCCCTGCGTACCGCCTTTTGCCACGATTTGATGCGGGGTTGCGGCGGGCAAAAACCCTGGCTGTTGCTGGAATCCTGCCCGGCGCCCACCAACTGGCAGCCCGTAGCGAAGCTGCGTCGTCCCGGCGTGCACATGTTGCAGAGCATGCAGGCCGTGGCCCACGGTTCCGACGGCGCGATGTACTTCCAGTTCCGCAGCGGGCGCGGCGCATGCGAAAAACTGCACGGCGCCATCCTTGGCCACGTGGGCAACGAGCAAACCCGCACCTTTGCCGACGTGCAGGAAGTGGGCGAGGCCTTGCGGAAGCTGGACGATGTAGTGGGTACCCAAGTGGAAAGCCGGGTGGCCCTGCTGTTCGACACGCAAAACCGCTGGGCGTTGCAGGATTGCCGTGCCATGTTCCAGGGCGAAGCCCTGCGGGACAAGGGGTATGTAGATACCGCCCTGGCCCACTTTGCCTCCTTTTGGAAACGGGGCGTGCCGGTGGACATCGTGAACGCCGATGCCGACGTGTCCATGTACGACGTGCTGGTGGTCCCCATGCTCTACATGTTGCGCCCCGGCGTGTCGGATCGGCTGGACGCCTTTGTCCAGGGCGGCGGTACCCTGGTCACCACCTATGCCACCGGTTGGGTGGATGAACATGACCGTTGCTTCCTAGGCGGGTTTCCCGGCCCGCTCAAGGAAACGCTGGGCATCTGGTGTGAAGAAATTGACGCACTGTATCCCGGCGAGGAAAACGCCGTGATCTGGAACGGGCAGCGCTATCGCGCCTATGAACTGTGCGAGCTGATCCATGCCCGCGGTGCGCAGGTACTGGCCACCTATGCCCAGGATTTTTACGCGGGTCGCCCCGCCCTGACGCTGCGCCGCCGGGGAAAGGGGAGCGCCTATTTCATGGCGGCCCGGTGCGAGCAGGCCTTCCTGGATGATTTTTACGAAAGCCTGCTCCAGGGTATCGATATCCCCGGGGTGGTACCCGGCCCGTTGCCCACTGGAGTAAGTGCCTGCGCCCGCACCGACGGGTTGGAAGAGTTCGTGTTTCTGATGAACTTTTTAGGAAAGGATGCTCGCGTTGACACCGGGCGCGGGGGAACCGACCTGCTGACAGGGGAGAATCTGTCCGGCCGCATCACACTGCCGGGGCATGGGCTGCGCATCTTCCGTCGCGAAAAGATTTAGCGCCGAAAAACCGAACATTCATGTTTCTTCACACAAATATCCAGGCATTTTGACGAATTGCGCATTGTTTTTTGCCCTGTCTGTGCGTATAATGAGTATATTCACGAACGATCATGCTTCGTGTTCCGCAAAATACGCTGTTGGAGGAGAGACATTATGAAGAAGGTCATCGCGCTCTTGCTCGCCCTGGCGCTGTGCGCCCTGGGCACCGTCGCCGCATTGGCGGACCGCGCCCCCGTCGCCAAGGATGAAATCAAGGTCGGTTTTATCTACATCGGCGACACCGTCGACAAGGGCTACACCTATGCGCATCACGAGGGCACCAAGTACATGCAGGAACAATTGGGCCTGCGGGATGACCAAATCATCGTCAAGACCAACGTCAAAGAGGATGCTGCCTGCGAAACCGCCATCCGCGAGTGCATTGAGCAGGGCTGCAACATCATTTTTGCCAACAGCTTCGGTTATATGGACTTTATGGCGGATCTGGCCGAGGATTATCCCGACGTGATCTTCTCCCACTGCTCCGGCTACAAGAGCAACGAGACCAACTTTAACAATTACTTTGGCCGCATTTACCAGGCGCGCTTCCTTTCCGGTCTGGCTGCCGGCCTTAAGACCCAGTCCAACAAGATCGGCTACGTGGCCGCCATGCGGATCCCCGAGGTTGTGGGCGGCCTGGATGCCTTCGCCTTGGGTGTCAAAACCGTGAAGCCCGAAGCGCAGGTCTTCGTCAAGTTCACCGACACCTGGTACGATCCCACCATCGAGCGTCAGGCTGCAGACGCGCTGCTGGACCTGGGCTGCGACGTGATCGGCCAGCACCAGGACACCGCCATGCCGCAAATCGCCGCCCAAGAGCGCGGCGTGTGGGGCGTGGGCTATAACGCCGACATGACCGAAGCCGCCCCCAAGGCGCACCTGACCGCCCCTATCTGGCACTGGGGCATCTACGTCAAGGACGCGGTGCAGAAGGTGATCGATGGCACCTGGACGCCGGAGAACTCCTTTATGGGCATGGCGGAAGGCCTGGTGGATATCTCCCCGCTGTCCGAGAACTGCGCCCCCGGCACCGCCGAGGTCGTCGATGAGTGGCGGGCCAAGATCCTGTCCGGCGAGTTCGACGTATTTGACGGCGAGCTGAAGGATAACCAGGGCAACGTGGTGGTGGCTGCCGGCGTTCGCCTGGGGATCCCGGAGATCACCAGCATCGATTGGTTCCTGGACAACGTGGTGGAACAATAATCCCCTTTTGTCCCATATTGCGGGGTGGATGCACGCATCCGTCCCGCCTTTCATTTTCCAGGAGGATTGTCTATGCAAGAGACGGTACGCGGCACGCCCCCGGCCATCCGCATCCACGGCCTGTCCAAGTCCTTTGGCACCGTGATGGCCAATCGCAACATCGACCTATCGGTGCACCAAGGAGAGATCCTGGCCCTGCTGGGCGAGAACGGCAGCGGCAAAACCACGCTGATGAACATGCTCTCCGGCATCTATCGGCCCGACAGCGGCGAGATTGCCATCCACGGCAAGCCCGCCAATATCCGGGGGCCCAAGGATGCGCTGAGCCTGGGCATCGGCATGATTCACCAGCACTTTAAGCTGGTGGATGTCCTGACCGCCATGGAAAACATCGTGCTGGGCACCCCGGATGACCGCAAGCGCAACCGCGCTGCCCTGGAGCAACACATCCGGGAGACCAGCGGTCGCTATGGCCTGGAAGTGGCTCCGAACAAAAAGATCTACAGCATGTCCGTGGGCGAAAAGCAGACCGTGGAGATCCTAAAGGTGTTGTATCGCGGGGCGCGGATCCTGATCCTGGACGAGCCCACCGCCGTGCTGACCCCCCAGGAGACCGATCGCCTGTTTACTATCCTGCGCCGCATGAAGGAAGACGGCTGCGCGGTGATCATCATCACCCACAA
>JAVBUS010000229.1:0-6040 GCA_031555125.1 Eubacteriales bacterium
GTGTGGCGGGAGTGCGACATTGGCTACACATCCGGCCCGCGGGGCGCCAAGCGGATCGTGTATGCCAGCGATGGTCTGATCTACAAAACAACGGACCACTATAAAAGCTTTACCCAGATGATGCCGGAGGAGGAGCCATGAGACGGTGCGTGATTCGGGGCGGTCAGGTGGACAGCCCGGCGATGCTCCATGCGGCGCTGCGACAGGGGCTCCGATTGCCTGCCTACTATGGTGATAACTTGGATGCCTTGTGGGATGTGCTCACCGGGCAGGTGGCCCTGCCGTTGGAGATCAAGTGGGTTCAGTTTGCCCGCAGTCAGGCGTTGCTGGGGGACTATGCGGACCGGGCCTGGGCCTTGATGGTGCGGGCGGCGCGGCAAAGGCCGGGGCTTCGTTTGCGGCGCTACGCGCACAGATAGCCCCACGGAGAAGGCATGTGCGTTCTCGTTCGCAGAAAATGAATGACGTTGCGCTGCGAAGGAGTCCAAAGGGCGATCGAAAGGCCCTTTTGTCGCCCGTGAGGGCGAAATCTCTGCTCAAACAGGGAGTGTTTCGCTCCCTGCGGGGAGCGACCAGGGCTTTGCGGTCGCCTTGGATCTTCGCGGTGCCGCTCTCAAAAGCAAGTGATTTCACCCTGTGAATACACCCAGCGCACCTTGTGAATACGCCCAGGGCGCTCTATACAAAAATGTGGTATCTGTGGTATGCTATTGCGTACCACATTTTGATTTGGATGGTGTGCATGTTACGACTTGAAGAGATTGTTGCCGGGCGCGCGCCCATCGCCTTGATCGGGCTAGGCTATGTGGGTCTGCCCCTGGCGGTGGCTTTTGCCCGCCATGCCCAGGTCATCGGATACGACCAGAACCCAGAAAAGATCGCCACGTATCGGGCGGGCATTGACCCCACCCGAGAGGTGGGGGACGCAGCCATCGCTGCTACCGGCGTGCGCTTTACCGACAACGCCGCCGACCTGCGGGAGGCCAAGTTCCACGTCATCGCCGTGCCCACGCCCATCAACCGGGACAAGACGCCGGATCTTACACCGGTGCTGGATGCAAGCCGCACCGTGGGTCGGAACCTGACCACCGGTTCCGTGGTGGTGTACGAATCCACGGTATATCCCGGCGTGACGGAAGACATTTGCGTGCCGGTGCTGGAACAGGAATCGGGCCTGATCAGCGGTCGGGATTTTACCGTGGGATACTCGCCGGAGCGCATCAACCCCGGGGATCCGGTCAACCGCCTGCAAAGCATCTGCAAGGTGGTTTCCGGTATGGATGACGACACGTTGGAGCTGATCGCCGGGGTCTATGAGCTGGTGATCGAGGCCGGGGTCTATCGTGCCCCCACCATCCGGGTGGCAGAGGCGGCCAAGGTGGTGGAGAACAGTCAGCGGGATATCAACATCGCCTTTATGAACGAGTTGGCCATGGTCTTCGACCGCATGGGCATCGACAGCCAGGAAGTGGTCAAGGCCATGAACACCAAGTGGAACGCACTGGGCTTTACGCCGGGGCTGGTGGGGGGCCACTGCATCGGCGTGGACCCGTATTACTTTGTGTACGAGGCTGAGAATTTGGGCTATCATTCCCAGATCATCTTGGCCGGGCGCAAAATAAACGATGGCATGGGCGCTTTTGTCGCCGATGCCACCATCAAACAACTTGCCCTGGCCGGGCACCGCATCCTGGATGCCAAGGTGGCCATCCTGGGCCTTACCTTTAAGGAGAATTGCCCCGACATCCGCAACACGCGCATTGTGGACATCGTGAGTCGGTTGCGTGAGTACGGCATCGAACCCCTGCTGTGCGATCCCTACGCCGATGCCTATGAAGCCCGGCGGGAGTATGGGGTGCATCTGGTTCCCATGGAGGAGGTCACAGGGGCGGACTGCGTGATCCTGGCCGTCGCTCACGATGCGTACCGCGATTTGCCCACGGAACGGCTGGATGCCCTGTACGGCGATCTGCCCGTGGATCAGCGGGTCATTATCGACGTGAAAAGCCTGCTCTCCAAGCGGGATTTGCGCAGGCGGGGCTATCGGTACTGGTGTCTGTGATCCGCCGAGGTCATACCACCATCAGCTGCTGAGAGAACTGCGATTGAAACCACGCGTCCGCCGCCCCGGCAAACAGCCGGGGCGTGCTGTATTTCGGCAGATGCAGGGTGGTTGAGGTGACGGCGCAGATCAGGAACGGGGCCAGGGGCAGTCGTTCCGGCACCTTGTAGTGCACACCGTCCCGGACCAGCAGGCCTTCCTCGGCGACCTTTTTTAGGTCAAAGTACAGTCGGGCGCCGGTAGTGTATTCCACATCGGCATTCATATCGATAAAGCCCTTCTGGCGCGAGGAAACCACCAGCTCGCTCCTTTCGCCGCCCCCGTCCAACATGACGTAGTCGCTGAAGTCCAGCGGATCGCCTAGCACGGCGCCGATGGGGTACATCTCCCGGATGCGGCCGGTCCGTTTTAACAGATTCCAACAGTACAGCGCGCCGTCGGCCAGTACCTTGTCGTAAGCTTCCGCCGTTGTGGAATGGACGGCCACAACAGGTTCTCCCGGGCGCAGGAAGGCGTCCCGAAAGGTGTGGTTGCCATAGGCCTCATAACCGGCCGCCATATCGTCGGCATCCACGGCCAGGATCAGGTGTTTGCTATGGGCAGCGGCATAGTGAATACAATCGTACAAACGAAAGCGCCAGTCTGGCTGTGCGCGACAGAGCGTGACCTGGTATACGCCGCCGGTGCCCGTCCCGGCCTGCATGGCCGCGTTGCCGTTCCGTACCAGGGTCAGAAACATCCAATCAGGCGAGAACTCCCCCCGGGGATCAAAGGGGTTACCATCCAAAGGGCTGTAGGTCGGGTCAACAAAGTATACGTCCGCCATAAGCGCCTCCAAGCGTATCCTTGCGCATAGTATACCATACACGCTTCGAAAAACAAAGGAAATCCAAGCCGATCCGGCGGAAACTTGCGAGGGAATGGGTGCCGCAACCCCCTCTTCTTTTTTGGCGAAACCTGTGCTATCATTACTGTACATACTTTCAGGAGGGACACATGCAACCGTCAACATGGGTACAGGACCAGTTGCCCGCTATGCGCTTGAATCGCAGTGCGCTCCATCGTATACCGGAAGAGGGCGGGCAGGAGATAAAGACGCAGCAATACCTGCGTGCTGCCCTGGAGCGTCTTGCGCCCGATTCCCTGTCCGATTGCGCGGACACCGGCCTGCGGGCGGTGTTCCGGGGGGATGGCACCGGACGCCGCATTGCATTTCGCGCCGACATAGATGCGTTGCGCATTACCGAGGCCACGGGCCGTGCCGACGCGTCGGAACACCCGGGGTGTATGCACGCTTGCGGCCACGACGGGCACATGACCTGTTTGCTGGCCTTGGCACGGATCCTGTCGACACATCGCGCCGCGCTGCGGGATGACGTGACCCTGCTGTTCCAGCCCTCGGAGGAGACCCAGGGCGGGGCGAAGCGCATGATCGACGCAGGCGCGCTTCGGGATCCGGATGTGGAGGCTATTTATGGCCTGCACATGATGCCGGATCTGCCTTTGGGCACCATTGGCACTTGTGCGGGGCCGCTGATGGCCCAGACATGTGAGCTGGACATCACGATCCAGGGCCAGGGGGCCCATGGCGCTATGCCCCACAAGGGCCGGGATGCCGTGGCGGCAGCGGCGCACCTGTATACCCTGCTGCAGACCACCGTGGCCCGGCGACTGGATCCCTTTGAGCCGGCGCTGATCACCGTAGGGGTACTGCGGGCCGGGGAGCGGCGGAATGTCATTGCGGAGCACGCCACCCTGCAGTGCACTGTGCGCACATTTTCCGATGCGCTGTACGACGCCCTGCGCGGGTACATCCTGGATGATCTGCGGGCGGTGGAGAGCGCCTTTGGGGTGCGCTGCACCATGGAGGAACCGGTGTACTATCCCTGTGTGCAAAATCACCAAGCCGAGACTCGGCGCGTGATAGCGGCGGCAGAGGATGCCTATGTGCCGGTGAAACCCAAGATGATCGCGGAGGACTTTTCATATTTTCAGCGCGAAGTGCCGGGGGTATACTTTTATTGCGGGTGCATGGAGCCCGGGCGGGACGCGCCGCTGCACACCGATACGTTCGACTTCGATGAGTCCGCGCTATTATATGGACTGGAGATATTTTGCCGTCTGATCGCCTGGCGGTAACGGAGCACATAAGGAGGGGCATCTATGGGATTTTTTGATCGGTTTTATTATGGCAAGGCGGGCAAGGCGGATTTTACCACCGACGATCTGCCTGCCGGCCGCTTGCAGCTCTTTTGGGAGGTGCTGCGCATTCGCTTCTGGAGTCTGATCCGCGTTAACTTGATGCAGCTCCTCTTTTGGTTGCCCATGATGATCTGGACCGGCCTGAACGTGATGGTGATCCTGCAGGCCATCACCCCGCCGGAGGGCTCCGCGGAGGTGACGATGGGGATGCTGCAGGCCGCCCAGGGCTATCTGGTCACCTATGCCATCGGCCTGATTCCCTGCATCCTGATCACCGGCCCGTCCACAGCCGCGGCCAGCTACATTACCCGCAACTGGGCCCGGGACCAGCATTCCTTTATCTGGAGCGACTTTAAGGACGCATTTAAGGCCAATTACAAGCAGGGGCTGGTGGCATCGGCCCTGACCAGTGTGATGCCCCTGCTATTGCTGGTGGGCTATCAGTTTTATGGCAATGCAGCCCAGTCCATGCCCGGGGCGGTGGCGGCCCAAGCGCTGCTTGTTATGGCGGTGGTGGTGTGGGCGCTGGCCCTGGTGTTCATTTACCCGTTGATGGTGGGCTACAAGGTGGGCGCGGGCACCCTGTTGCGCAACTCCCTGCTCCTTGCTCTGGGCCGCTTACCCTTTGCGTTGGGCATCCGCTTGCTGACGGCGCTTCCGTTGGTGATTTTCGCCCTGATCGGGCTGACGATTTCATCCCTGGGCCAGTTGGTCCTGGTGCTGTACTACGCGTTGATCGGCTTTGCGCTCCACCGGTTGATCTATTCCTCCTTCGCCAACGCTGTGTTTGATAAGTACATCAATCCCCGCATCGAAGGTGCGCCGGTGAACATGGGCCTGCGCAGCGACGACGAGGACGACGGCGAAGACCTGGAGTAACGGTGACTAGCGCACCCGGGATTTGTGCACCCTATGCCGTGAAGGAAGACGCGGGAGGGATGTGCATGGGGCAACGATTTGAGCAGCCGACGCATTTGGAGCGGCTGAAGTATGAGGTCGCCGGCGAGCTGGGACTCATGCCCAAGGTGTTGGAGGTGGGCTGGCCCGGTTTGACGACGGCAGAATCCGGCCGGGTGGGGGGGATCGTGGCCAGGCGGCTGCGGGGCGAGCGCCAGCATGTGTCGCCCAAGGACCCTGCCCCGTGAGCCGGATCCGCAAAGGAAGGAATGAGGGGTCTGTACGAGGCGTTTGCGCAGGTATATGATCTGCTGATGGACGATGTGGATTACCCGGCCTGGGGGGCGCAGTATGCGGCCATCTTGGCCCAGGGCGGTATCGCCGCTCCGGCCACGGTGGCGGAATGTGCCTGCGGTACCGGCAGCCTGACGGTTTTGCTGGCCCAGCGGGGGTATACCATGATCGGTGTGGATATCAGCGAGGCCATGCTGGCGCTGGCAGCGGACAAGGCCCGGGCCAAGGGGCTCCGGATCCCCTTTGTGCGCCAAGACATGACGCGCCTGGCGCTGCACCGGCCCGTGGACGCGGTGCTGGCCACCTGTGACGGGGTCAACTATCTATGCGCGCCGGATGCGGTGCGCAAGTTTTTTTCGGCGGCCTATGGGCAGCTAAAAGCCGGCGGCGCGTTGGTATTCGATGTATCCACACCCCACAAGCTGGCCCACGTCATCGGCGACGCATGCTTTGGGGAAAACCGGGTCCCGGTGTCCTACCTGTGGCAGAACCGTTACGACCCGGCCAAGTCCCTGTTGGAGATGGAACTGACGGGCTTTGTGCGGGAGACGGACGGGCGGTACCGCCGGTTTGACGAGCTGCATC
>JAVBUS010000048.1:0-4562 GCA_031555125.1 Eubacteriales bacterium
CACGGGGAGTTCCTCCTGTACATTGGTAATATTATCCTTAGTATAGCACAGAATCCTGGGCGCCGCAAACCATGTCGTGGGGAAGCCAGGGCGAACGCATTTGAATACAGATACTGGGAGTTGAGCTGCGAAGGAGTCCAGAGGGCGACCGCAAAGCCCTCTGGTCGACCGTGAGGGCGAAATACCCTCCCAAAGGTAGGTGTTTCGCTCCTGCGGGAGCGACCAGGGGGCTTATCGCTCGCCCCCTGGACTCCTTCTCCGTGCATCTTCCATGTTTTAGGATGTAAATGCGCTGGCCCTGGCCGGTGACAAAAAGCATTGCTCTCGACCGGGAAAATGGTGTATATTGGACAAAGTACGCGGGTTTTCGCCGCGATCGAAAAGGAGCGAGCAAGTTTGCGAAAGTTTCGATGGATTGCGCTGGTCGGCTGTGTTTGCTGGCTGTGGTTGGCTTTGGCCGGAATGGCAACGGCGGAAAACTTGGTGCGAAACGGCAGCTTCGAAGAAGCGGACGGCAACAGCCCTGCCCATTGGTCGACAGGAATGTGGCTCAATGGCGAAGGTATCTCCTACCTGGATCGCGAAGGCGACGGGTACGATGGAGAGGCCTGTGCATACGTAGAAAATGTGTCGCCAAACGATGCCCGCTGGGAGCAGGAGGTGTCGGTCAAGCCCGATACCCTGTATCGCATCAGCGCCATGATCAAGGCAGAGGATTGCGATCCGGAAGCCAAGGGAGCGAACATCTCGGTCGGCGGCGTATTCAACACCTCGCCGGACGCCCACGATACAAAAGGAGAGTGGGTGCCCGTCGCCTTTTATGGCCTGACTGGGCCGGAGCAGAACAGCATCACCCTGATGGCCCGCTTGGGCGGCTATGGGTCAGAAGCCACGGGTATCGCGTGGTTTGATGCCGTGTCGGTGGAGGAAGTGTCCAAGGAAGAAGAGATCCCGGCTGACGCGGTCTACATGCAGCTATATAGCGAGGCGCAGCGGGGCGGAGACGATGGTGGTGACAGCGACGCCGGGGATGCCGAAACCGGCACCACGCCCAGCGCCGGTACCCGTGTTTGGCTATCGTTATTGGGTGTCGTCTTCGCCGCGCTGGCGTGCCTGGTCTATCGCTGGATGAGCCGCGAAGGAGCAGCGAACCTGACGGTAAAGCCCGCACAGCACCGAAAGACGCTGTGGGGCATGCTGGGTGTGGCCCTGGTGGTGCGGCTGTTATTGGCCTGGGTGTCTCCGGGCTATCCGAACGATGTGGCTTGCTTCTATGGCTGGTCCAACCACATGGCCAACGTAGGCCCCACACGCTTTTATGCCGATGCCACGGTTTGGTGCGACTATCCGCCGGGCTATATGTATGCCCTTTGGATCAACGGCGGTTTGCTAAAACTGTTCGGCATGCCGTCCATGAGCAGCGGCCTCTCCCGCGTGATTTTGCGCATGTTTCCTATGTTGCTGGATGTAGCGGGGGCCTACTTCCTGTACCGGTTCGCCCAGAAGCGCGATATGCGTCCCAAGGCCGCATTGCTGCTGGCCGGACTGTACGCCTTCAACCCTATCACCATCGTGACCAGTGCAGCCTGGGGCCAGGTAGACGCGGCGCTGTGCCTGGGCCTGGCGGTCTGCCTATACATGGCGGTGGAACACAAGTGGCGTTGGGCCCTGCCGCTGTACGCGGCATGCGTGCTGGTGAAACCACAGGCGCTGATGATGGGTCCCCTGGGCCTGTTGGCCCTGGTAATGGACTTTCTATGCAGCAAGGACGGTCGAAAGACCCTGTGGCGCGAGACCGGCATTGGCATGGCCGCTGCGGTGGCCGTGTTACTGGTGGGCGTGGTGCCCTTCTGGGGGAACCAACCTGCTAACTGGCTGCTGGACAAGTATGTGGGTACCATGGCGTCCTATGATTTTGCCACGTTGAGCACCACGAATCTGTTCTATCTGATGGGTGGAAACTGGGTTAAGGTGGCGGAACCGGCATTGTTCGGCATCAACTGGACCCTGCTGGGTTGGACACTGATGGCTGCGGTCATCGTGTTTGTAGCGCTGATGTACATCCGCGCGCGAAAGACCCAAAACGACCCGGGCTATCTTTTCCTGGCCGGTGCGGTGTTGCTGATCGGTCTGTTCATGCTGGGGCACATGATGCATGAGCGGTACCTGCTGCCCGCCATTATTTTGCTGGGACTTGCTTATGTCAAGACTCGTGATGTGCGCGTGTTCATCAGTTGGATCGGATTCAGTGCCGTGGGCATGATCAACATTGGCATGGTGCTGGTGTTCCAACATCTGATCGCTCCAAACGTTGGCTTTGGCAAAATGCTGTCGGTAGCCAATCTGCTCCTGTTCGCGGTGCTGATCTGGGCAGCGTGGGATCTGGCAACCGGCAAAGTGCGGGCCCACCTGTGGAAACCTGCCGCCAAGCAGGATGCCGAGGGGAAGAAGCAGCCCTTACCGCCCTACAACCGCGCTGCCGATGGGCTGCGCACCCCCAAGGATGCCCGGCTGCACCTGTCCTGGCGGGACTGGTTGGTCATGTCGGCCATCACGGTGGCCTACAGTGTTCTGGCCTTTACCAACCTGGGAGATACCATCGCGCCACAGACCCAGTGGCGCCCCAGCCTGCCCGGGGAGCAAGTGGTATTCGATCTGGGTGAGCCCCGGGACTTCGTCATGTATTACTATGCCGGGATCATTACCGACAAGCAGGCTTTTACCGTGGCCCTGTCCGATGATAACGAGAACTGGACCCAGGATTGGAACGCGCCCATGACCGAAGGAGATTGCTTTAGCTGGCAGACATTCCTGTATCCCCAACTCAATGCCGAAGGGGAGCAGCAACACTACAGCGACGGCCGGGCGATGTGGCTGAATCAGCCGCGCCAGGTGACGGTTAGGGACGATCTGGGCAATCTCACCATGCGCAACGCCCCCGGTGAGATGACCGGACAAATGCACGGGCGGTATGTGCGCATCACCGGCGGCGGGCCCGGATTGGTGCTGGGTGAGGTAGGCTTCCGCGCCGTTGGCCAAGCGGAGGAAGATGGCAGTGTCATCGATCCGGGCCCGGTGCTGCCCATCGTAGGGGTGCAGGCATTTCATGCCCGGGTGAACCGCGCCATCGATCCGGCGATGCTGACGGATGAGCAGAACACCGTTCCGATTCGTCCCGGGTTTATGAACAGCACCTATTTTGACGAGATTTACCATGCCCGCACCGGGTATGAACATGAGCACAATATACATACTTTT
Source organism: Eubacteriales bacterium (assembly GCA_031555125.1). Classification (GTDB taxonomy): domain Bacteria; phylum Bacillota; class Clostridia; order Christensenellales; family Aristaeellaceae; genus WQXF01. The sequence goes on from JAVBUS010000048.1 coordinate 3,259, forward strand.
GAGTGGACGCATCCGCCCTTGGGCAAGGTGCTGATCATGTTCGCCATCCGTGTGTTCGGCATGACGCCCTTCGGTTGGCGGTTTATGGGCACCCTGGTGGGCATCCTGATGCTGCCCGCCCTGTACATGCTGGCCAAACAACTGTGGAAGCGCACCGACGCCGCTCTCTTTGTCACGCTGCTGATGGCACTAGACTGCATGCACTTTACCCAAACGCGCATCGCCACCATCGACAGTTACCCGGTACTGTTCATCATCCTGATGTATTGGCTCATGATCCGGTACACCCAGATGAGCTTCTATCATCAGCCGCTGTATAAGACCCTGATCCCCTTGGCGGTGAGCGGCTTCTTTATGGGCTGCGCCATCGCCAGTAAGTGGATCGGCATGTATGCGGCGGTGGGGCTGGCCTGCATGCTGTTCTTTACCCTGTATCAGCGCTGGCAGGAGCGCAACTACGCCCATCGACAGATCGCGGTGTGCTCTGCGACGGATGCAAAGCGCTATCGTGAGGTTGTGCAGGGCTTCCCCCGGCAATTAACCATCACCCTGGCTTGGTGCGTGCTGTGGTTCATGGTCGTACCGGGACTGATGTACTACTTCTCCTTCTACTGGTGGCTAAAGCCCGATGGCGGCCTGAATTGGGCGCGCTTCTGGCAGGCACAGGTGAACATGTTTGCCTACCATAGCGGCCAGCGGGATACCCATAGCTTTATGTCCAGTTGGTGGTCCTGGCCGGTGATCGGCAAGCCCATGTATTACTACAGTTCCACCGCGATTCGCGGCCTGTCTTCGGTGATCTGGGCCCTGGGCAATCCTGCCGTGTGGTGGACGGGCGGGGTGGCGTTGCTCGGCACTTTGTCCATGGTGCTGGTGCGTGTGGGCCGCCGGGCCCAAGCCTGGGCAACGTCCATGCCCGTGCCGCCGGAGCGCGACGATCAGCGGGCATGGTACACTGCCGCGGGGCTATTGGTCATTGGCTTCGCATCCCAGTATCTGCCCTGGATGTTGGTGGCGCGATCCACGTACATCTATCACTACTTTGCCAGCATCCCCTTTATCATCCTGTGTATAGCCCAGTGTCTCCAGCTGTTTGGCGAAAAGTATAAAAAGCAGGTCTATCTTGCGGCGGGTGTACTGCTGGGTATCGCGTTCTTGCTGTTCATCGGTTTCTATCCCTTTGCCAGCGGTGCGCCCATGACTGCGGCCTGGGGGAACGCCATGCGTTGGTTCGACAACTGGATCTGGTTTTGACCTTGGGGGGTGTTTCAAAACGCCAAACGAGCAATATCCGGCGGCTTTTC
>JAVBUS010000209.1:0-5119 GCA_031555125.1 Eubacteriales bacterium
CGAAGCCTTGCACGCCGACGCCGAAGCCTTGCACGCCGACGCCGAAGCCCTGCACGCCGACGCCGAAGCCTTGCACGCCGACGCCGAAGCCTTGCACGCCGACGCCGAAGCCTTGCACGCCGACGCCGAAGCCTTGCACACCGACGCCGAAGCCTTGCACGCCGAAGCCCCCGGTTTGCCCGACGCCGAAGCCCTGCACCCCGAAGCCTCCCATTTGCCCGCCGTGGTGGTGGATCTTCTGGTAATGCGGTAGCAACGCAATGCCCCCTCGCAACGCTGCGAGGGGGCTTCTTGCTATCGGCGCCTGTATTCACTACGCTGTGCGACTGAGCCAATCCACAAACTGACGTGCCACCCGGGGGGATGCGCTGCCACGCGCCACGGTCCACGCCAACGCATCGGCCTGAACGGTGTTGCCATAGGATATGCCGCGCATGGCACATAGGGTGGACACGATGTGCAAAAACTCGCCTTGGGTGGGTTCTATAAAGGTCAGGCGCAGATCGAACCGATCCGCCAAAGAGAACTTTTCCTCCAACGTATCCCGGGCATTGACGTCGTCCTCCCGCTCGGAGAATCGCTGGCGGACAATGTTGCGCCGATTGCTGGTGGCATAGACCACAACGTTGGCTGGCCGGGCCTCCAGGCCCCCCTCCAGCACGGTTTTCAGCGCCGTATACTCCGGGCAACTGTCCGAAAACGCCAAGTCGTCCACAAAAACAATGCATTTGGTAGGCTGTTGACGAAGCTGCGCAAACACGTGAGGAAGCTGTGTCAGGTGCGCCAACGGTATCTCCACAATGCGGAGCCCCTGCTGCCAATAGCGTGACAACAGTGCCTTGACGGACGCGGATTTTCCGGTCCCCTTGTCGCCATACAGCAGCACGTTGGCAGCGCTGCGGCCGGCCAGCAGGGATTCGGTATTGGCCACCAAGGTTTGGCGTTGATCCTCGTACAGGATCAGATCCTCCAGGGCGACGGGGTCCGGCCAGCGAATGCCCCGCAGTCCCGTGGGGGTCGCCGCGTCCACGCCCACCCAAGTAAGGCCGGGACAGGTCGCAAACAAACCCGTGCCGTGGCGGGCATAAAAGGCGGCCAGGGAAGGGATGCCCTTCTGCCAGTCCACCGCCGCCAGGCGGCAGTCCTGCGGATGGGATGGCAGTAGTTCCCAGGCAGGCAGTTCAGCGGTACACGCTGCGCTGATCCCGATCCGTGCGGTCAAGGCCAGCATCATGCCCGTCTCCACCTGGGCCAGCGCCATCAGCGTCTCCAGGTCGCGGGCACCCGCCTGCACCACGCTGGAGGGAAGCTGCGCGTAGGGGGTACGTGCGCACAGCGTGGCAAACGCGCAATCGCTAAACAACAGGTGGGATTGAAGCGCACCCACAAAGCCCATCTGTTCCTCTGCCAGGCAGGTCAGCCAAGCTTGGTATGCACGGCTATAGGCGCGCACGAAGGCGGACGCATCCGCTGTTTCTGCGACGCAAACCGACAACAGGTCGTATAGGGCGCTCATGGCCGGGTGTGTCAGCCCGTGGGAGAGCACCGTGAGCCGATCGCATCGCGCCAGCAGGGCCCGGGCGGAAGAAATATCCATCCTATCGCTCCCCTCTGCTTGTTCCATGTGGATCATCATAGCACGGGGCAAGGTTTTGTGCAAATGCCACGGTGGATGAATATAGGAGAGGACTATACATACTCATCATGCGGAGCTGAAAAAGGTGCGTAGAGAAGGAGCCGGGAGGGCGAGCGATGGGGCCTCTGGCTGCCCGTGCGGGCGAAAGTCCAACCGACACGATGATACTTCGCGCCTTGTGGGGAGTGACCAGGTTTTGCGGTCACTGTGGCATAACACTGTTCTTGCAAAACGAAGTCTGTCAACCCGCCCGATTCAATACCGTAGCGTGCGTGGAAACCCATGTCAAGGCTGCAAAGGGATGTTTTGAAGATAGTTTTTGTGATATACTGTTTTGGCACTTCCAAAAAGCTGAGCAGAGTACCAAAACGGTACGTCCGGCGACGCAGTGGACACAAAACGCCTCCGATCTGATGCGCTTTATGGCACGCTCTCAGCTTACTGCATCAGCCGGTTGCCGCTGTTTGGTTGTGGATGATCATTTTCATCCTTTACATCATATCCCACAAAAAAAAGGGGGGCTTGGCATGACAGAGACGCCTGCGGTGTGCCCGTTATGCGCACAGGTGTGCATGCTGGATCCCGACATACTGCCACAAACCGTGATCTGCGTCCAGTGCGGCGCGGCACTATCCCCCCGTCGCCACGGCGCGGCGGTACTGCTGGAACCCAATGCCAGGCCGGAAACACAGGAAAAGCCGGAGGTTCTGGCGCTGTTGGCCCAAGCGGAAAAGGAGCGTAAACCGGATCGTGCCCATGCGCTGATGGAACAGGCCCTGGCCATGGACGGCGAGAGCTTCGCCACCCATCGCGCGCTCCTGTATCATGGGCGCCTGTACGAGACCGCCCGCCGCCCCGGGGACTTCACCTTGATTAAAAGCTACTTGCTGCACCGGTACGAAGAACCGGACCGGTATACGCCCGCACAGCGTGCCGCCATCGCGGAGGAACTGTTCGCCCTGCCGCTACTATTGCGTACCTGCGCCCTCAGCGGCGATGCCGAGGCGTGCATGGACGCCTATCTTCGTCACCTGACCGGCGAGTATCTGCGGTTGTTCATTCGTGGCCGCACCAGCGTGAGCAATGGGGTCTTTGGATTTTCCAGACCTCTGGACAGTGTGCGCCGCGCCTGTGCCGCCATTTGGGAGACCATGAGCGAACAGGTGTGCCAGGACACGGACCTGACCTCATCCCAACGGGAGAAGTTGCAACGCGCCATGGAGGAAAGCTTTGATGCGGAATTCCGCTAATGCCCGGCATAAGGGCTTCCGGCGTATCCGGGGCCAGGGAACCCTTTGTTTCTGCCTGTGGGTGTTGGCCTGCGGGGCGTTGTTTGCGGGATTGCCCGCCTTGCTGCTGAATCTGCCTGTGGAGCAGCTAACCGTCAGCCTGTGGCTGCTGATCTGGGTACTTTGCCCGGCAGTCAGCCTGCCAAGCGCGTGGTGTGTGGCCGGAAGCGGCGTACCGGCCCTGCTGGCATGGTTGCCCGCCCCGGTTGGGTACTTGCTGCTGCCACTATGGGGAATGCGGCCGGAATGGAGTATATTGCTGCTCTCCATCGTTATAGGGGTGATGACCGGCGTGGCCGCGGAACAATGGCGCGGTCGAAGGGAGAAAAAAAGATGACCAAGAAGCGAGTCTCCATACAGCCTCCGTCGGATTCGCGCACCCTGGAGCAAGCACCCCCGCCCAGGGCCTTGTGGCGGCGGCTCTTTGCCGTGTTGCGGGCCACGATCCGCTGGGCGATGCTCATCGCGCTTGCGCTGACCTGCGTGGGGACGTTCTATGTGGCGGTGATCCTGGGCGAGAGCCCGGATGTGCGCTCCGGCGGCGTCCCAGCGTCCACCGCACCGCCGGTGGTCGCCCCATTGCCCGGCGGCACTGCCTTTGAGAGTGACCAGATCGAAGCCCTGGAGCCTCTGCTGCCGGTACGGTTGGCCATTTTGCCCGCCGATCAAGGGTTCGTGCTGATCGCCGGCAAGGTAGAGGATCTTCGTCTGCCCGGTACCGACACGCTCTGCCGCACGGCAACCCTGACGTACAGGCACCCGGCGGTGGCCGCCGAGGTTACCCTGTATAGCGCGGCCACCTCGGCATACATGCAGCGCTTCGCCGGGCTCTCCTTTACGCTGGAGCCCAAGACGGTGATGATGGGCATGATGCCCGCTGCAGGCTTTGAGACCCGGGATGCCCGCTATTGTGTGGCGGTCGACGGCTCCGCAGTGTACGTGCTGGAGGCCCCCGTGACGCTGCCGGAACTGGCCGATGTATGCGGTTGGATCACTCGCACCGGCGCGGCAGAGGAGCAGCCCGATGCCACCGCCGGAGGGTAACCCCCACCAGCGCAAATTCTTTTATGAACTTAAGGGTGGAATGTGAAAAAAGGACTTGTTTTTTTTCCGCGAATCTTGTATCATATGAACGTTGTCACGCATCGACGGGTGCGGGCATTCGGATAGGGGGAGGTCACTCCCTCGGTTGATCTGCTGATGTAGCTCAGGCGGTAGAGCACCTCCTTGGTAAGGAGGAGGTCATGGGTTCGAGTCCCATCATCAGCTCCAGAAAAAAGCCTTGTATCTGAACGGATACAGGGCTTTTTTGTGCCCGCTGAACGCATTTCTGTGCGTAGTGGGTTTTGCATCATCCCAGCATGCGAAGGATGTCTTTTTGCGTCTCCGGCACCCAGTGTGGAGGTTTTATGGTGCAACTCAATGATGTACAAGAGCTTGCGCGACAACAAATTCTGGTGGATGCTCGCTTTTTGTACGCCTTAACACATATTAAGGGACGGTTTAGCAGTAACTATAGTTGCGCAGGAATGAAAAGTCTCCAGCTTTGATAAACTTAATGCATTGAATAGTAATTGGATCTAGTAGAGGCGCATTTTCGTCAAATTCTGTTGTAAAGTCAGCATTTTTGAGTTTCTCTATATCGATTTTTGCGCCAAAATAATCTGCTGCATTTAAATATGTATTATTGAATTCTGCATTAGTAAAAATAGCGTTTCGCATTACAGAATTCCGCATATCGGTATTACCGAATCGGCAACAGGTAAAATTGGCGAAGGAGCAACTTGCAAATCTAAAGCTTGAGTTAGACAAATCTGCACCCCAAAAATCCGCACAGTAAAGAAGGGCAAACGAGAAGTCTGCCTCGGTTGCTTCGGCGGAAGTTAAGATGGCACCTGTCAGTTGGGTTGGAACTGGCCTGTGAGCCATATAGTAAGATGAAAAAAGTGCTTCTTGCAGCTTCGATTTGGTAAAATCCGCACCACGTAGATCAGCACCTCTGAAATCGGCTTTTCGCAGATCGCTCTTTGAAAAGCATGCGCCGCGTAAGTCGGCACCGTGGAAATCGACATTTTGAAGTATGCAATTGCTTAAATCAAGTCCGCGATATTGGACGGCATTGTCTGAAGATGCACACAAATCGCAGTTGCTCATGACAAAAGGGATTTTCCGCTTTCTAAAAAAGTCATATTTG
>JAVBUS010000162.1:0-2902 GCA_031555125.1 Eubacteriales bacterium
CGGGGTTGCCTTCGCATCCACTGTGTTGAAGACGCGCAACCGCTCCGCTTCCGTTAGTTTTACCTCGTACTTCTTTTGCATCGCCATACCCCCTCTTGGGTATAGCATAATGCTAATTTATAATACGGTCAATACACTAGGGATACAGCGCCAGGTACGCGGACTCCACATACTGACGCGACATGCCGTCCAGCGGCTCGTCGATATGCGCCTGATAGACCTGGACGCACTGGGTGTACGCGGCCATGCCATCCTCGGTCTCGCCCAAGCACTGCCTGACGTATCCTAAGGCATACCAACCGTGTACCGCAAAGGGCCGATCCCGGGGCTCATCCCGGGCCACCGCTGCCTCGTAGTATCGCAGCGCCTTCTCCAGGTCCATTTCCGCCGCAGCATAACGCTGCAAATACAGTGCGCACAGGCCCCTGCCGGCCATGGCCCGGTAGTGTTTGGGCTCCGTCTCCAGCGCCTGGGTATAGCACTCCATAGCGCTCTCGTATTCGCCCAGGTCGGCATACGCCTCCGCCGCAGCGATGCGGCGGGCCACATTGCCGGGCATTTCGTCTGCCAGGCCCGCCAACAAATCGGCTGTTCGGTGGGCCTGATCAACGGACACATGCACCCCGTCCATGGGCGGCTCCCCGTCGATCGTCCGGGCCTCTGCGGCGGCCATGGGCCCCGGCGCGGACAGCAGCAGCAACAGCGCGAACGCGGCCAAGCCTCTGCTCATGGTGTCGCCTCCTTGCAACATTTGTGTAGGCGGCCTCGGACCACCCGGCTTACGCCTTTTCCTCCCTCAGCGTCATGGCATCCCCCGCCGTCAGCCGGACCTCTGCGAAAAAGGCAATCGCGCCTCCATCCTGATCAAACCCGACGGGCTGCCCATGGGCTTCCGCTTGCCCGGCCACAAAGCCCGGCGGCACATCGAACCCACGCAGTGCCAGCACCCCGTACAGCACCCGCAAGGTCAGACCCTCCGGCCCGATCTCCACGGTGCCCCACCCGGTACCCACGCTAAAGAAGCTACGGAATCCCTCCTGCCGCCAAGGGGTGATGGGCGCAAAACCGATCCGCCCCGCGCCCAGGTCGTATGTGAACCCGGCATAAGCCAGCAGCAGACTATAGGAAGCCATGCTGCGGGCATAGTTGCTGCCGCATTCGATCTCGCTCCAAGGGTTGCGCCTCTCACCATCGTAGCGATGGCGAATGGCCCGCACCACTGTCAGCCCCTCCTCCACCAGCCCATGCATCAGCATATGGCAGGCGGCCTGGTATTCGAAACCGGTCATGCACTCGCTGTGATAGGTCAGGGGGATCACGGGCTTCCCGCCCCGGGGCCACGTGCATATCAGCAGGCCGGACTCGTCCCCCAAGGCAAAGTTGCGCCAAGTGTTGGCGATGTCCGCCATGTGCTTATAATTATATTTATATAGCGACGACAGTGCGGTGCGCTCCTGGGCCGGGTCAAAGACATCCCCCAGCCCGCACAGCGCGGCGTGCCAACCGGCCACCACCTGATCGATGCCGCAACCGTCGCCGATCTGGTACTTGAGCTGCCCCGCTTCCTCGTTCCAATACCCGCGGTAGGCATCCCGATCGGTGTGGGGACGCAACTGTTCCCGGTCGCCCAAATCCACACGCTGCGCATAGTACTCCCCGTTGAACAGCCGACTGTCCACATAGGCCTTGCCCCTGGCAAAGATATCCCGGTACAGCGTGGCGGCCTCGCGCTCACCCAAGTGCTCCGCCATACGGGCGCCGGCCTGGAGCGCCGCCAAATAGAACCCGGTCAGCCACGCATTGGCGCCAAACAGCTCCATGTCCAGGGTGTGATGTTGGCGACCCGTGAGCACCCCGGATCGATCCGGATCCCAGCGATCCTCGTTGGTGGGGGCCCAGGCGTACTCCAAGCTGCGGCGGACTGCAGGCCAAATCCCCGCCAACCACCCGTCATCCCCGGAGAGCTTCCACTCCCGATACGTCTTGATCACGCCACCGAACTGGCCGTCGACACAGGCGGAAAAATCCCAGGGCGCACGGCCAAGGGGCAGTTGCAGCCGAAAGCACATACGGCCGTCGGCCCGTTGATTGTAGCGGAAATCGGCCTCGCGCATACCGCGCTCCAGGGCCGGGAACAAAAATGGCAAAGCGTATGCATAGTTCCACACGTGGGTGCAGGAACCTTCGCAGCAACCCTCGTCGGCAATGCATCCCTCGAAGCCGTAAAAGGTGCCGTCCTCCAGCCGGAGCACCGTGGGGGTCTTGAGCACCGACAGGTTGGCGGTGACGGCGTCCAGCACCTCCGGGGGCAGGGTGCTGCCGTGGAGGGCATCGGCAAAGGTTCGGGTATCCGCCAGCAACCGGTCATAGGCCGCCAACCCATAGGCAGCCACAGCCCAGGCATCGTCGAACCGGGTGGCGTAATGATGCCGCCAGCGGGTGGGCTCCCCATCCTGCTCCGGGTTCCAGAAGTTAGAAATGTTGGGAAAGTACCACGCGGTGACGAACCGCACCTGCCGCCGCTGGCCTGGGGCCACCTCCACCCGAGCGCTGACGCAGCCGGTATCGGGCTTGGCGTAGGGGGATAGCGGCAAGTCGGCGGGATACACCCGATCCTTGAGGGGCCCCGGGCTGCAAAAGTCGGACCAGAACACCTCCAGCTCATCGCACCAACTGCCCCGGTACCAATAGGTTTGCACTCCGCCCTGGGGACAGTCTGTGGCAATGGCGATGCCACCCAGACGTTCCGGGGGCAGCTGCTCCGCAGCCTCCGGCCGATGGGTCAATACCACACCCCGGGCCGTGCCCTGTTGTTTCCCCTCGTTGAAGGACAATCCCTCCGCAAAGGGATTGCCAAAGAAGCAGCACAGATCATAGGTCAGGAGGCGATCCGTGGTATTGG
>JAVBUS010000035.1:0-12115 GCA_031555125.1 Eubacteriales bacterium
TGGCCAACTGCTCTCCTTTGTGCGGTGTTACCCTTGGGCTTGCACCTTCTCCCCTTTTGAAACACGCCCTAACCGACTTTATCGATCTGTTTCACTTTCGTAAAGATCATGCGTCCGGCGGAGGTTTGCAGTACCGTGGTCACGACCACTTCCACGGTTTCGCCCACGTAGCGTCGACCGCTGTCCACCACGATCATCGTGCCATCCTCCAGGTAGCCGATGCCTTGGCCCGGTTCCTTGCCTTCCCGAACGATGTGCACCACCATTTCCTCCCCGTGGAGCACTACGGGTTTTAGCGCGTTGGCCAGGTCGTTGATGTTCAGCACCCGCACCCCGGTGACGTTGGCTACTTTGTTTAGGTTATAGTCATTGGTTACCACGGCGCCGCCGGTAGCCTGGGCTAGCCTGAGCAGTTTGACGTCCACCTCGTCCACGTCGTCAAAATCCGTGTCGTCTACGGTGACCGGCACTTCCAGCTCCTTTTGAATGCGCTGCAGCACGTCCAGCCCACGGCGGCCACGGTTGCGCCGCAAGGCATCGCTGGAATCGGCTATATGGCGCAGCTCTGCCAGCACGAACTCCGGTACCACCAGGGGACCGTCCACCAAGCCGGTTTTGCAGATGTCAAAGATGCGCCCGTCGATGATGACGCTGGTATCCAGGATCTTGACAGAGGGGGAACCGCCGCTCGTGGAGATGCGCTCCCGCTGCCGCTCGCTGCGTCGGGTTAGCGACAGGAGCGGAAATTCGCGCCAACGCTTGGTGCTCACCGATACGCCCAGGTACCCCAGTACCAGGTAGGTCACCATGGAGAGGGTCCCGGAGATGACCGAGGGACCGCCAAAGTTGAACAACTGTGTCACCAACGCCGCGATAGCCAGTCCCACCATCAGGCCCAGGGCGCCCACGAATACCTTGGCCATGGGCGTTTCGTCCAGGATGCGTTCCACCCGCTTGACCTGGGTGGTGGACCAGGCGATGATGGGCGGCGCAAACAAATACGCGACAATGAGTCCGATCAATGATAAAGCGGTTACAACGCCGACATAGACCAGCAGCCTGGGGGCGGACACCGCCGTGGTCGAGGCGGCCAACAGCCGCCAGAGCTGCATCGCCAAGGCGCCGACACCGGCGCCCAAGGCACCGCCGCATAGCATGGTCAACCAGCGCAACCAGCGGTTGAGTGTTGTGGCTTTCATCGGGCTCCCTCCCTTCCGTCTTACACCTTAGCATGGGGCAGCGGCCCCTAAATTATGCAACTTATCCCAATAAGATCGATAATGCCTCGGCCAGGGAATCCACGCCGAACAATTTCATACCCTCCGGCGGACGCAGGCGTTTGGCATTTTCCCGGGGGAGCACGCAGGTGGAAAAACCTTGCCGCTGGCACTCCGCCAGCCGCCGCTCGGCTTGTCCAATGGCGCGCACCTCGCCCGCCAGGCCTATCTCGCCCATCACTGCCCAGTCCGCAGGCACTGCCACATCCCGCAGGGAGGAGGCTACCGCCGCGCACAAGGGCAGATCCGCCGCCGGTTCGCTGAGCACTAGGCCCCCGGCCACATTGATATAGACATCCTGGTTATACAGGGGTAGGCGGGCGCGTTTCTCCAGCACGGCCAGCATCACCGCCAACCGGCCTAATTCCACACCGTTGGTGGTGCGCCGGGGGTTGCCATAGGCGGTTTGGGTAACCAGGGCCTGCAGGTCTACCAACATGGGACGCGTGCCCTCCAGCCCGCAGAACACCGCGGAACCCGCCACGTCTCGGGCCCGGGCAGACAACAGCAACTCCGATGGGTTGGCCACCTCCACCATACCCCGCTCCTGCATTTGGAACAGGCCCAGCTCGTTGACCGAGCCGAAGCGGTTCTTGATGGCCCGCAGCATCCGGTACTCATGCATGCGGTCGCCCTCGAAATAGGCCACCACGTCCACCATGTGTTCCAGCACCCGGGGCCCGGCCAAGGCACCCTCCTTGGTCACGTGGCCCACCACAAAGACGGCGCAACCGCTGGTCTTGGCCATGCGCATGAGCAGCGCGGCGGATTCCCGCACCTGGGACACGCTGCCCGGGGCAGAGGCCATCTCCGGTTTGTACATGGTTTGGATGGAGTCCACCACCATGTAGGCGGGCTGTACCTCGGTGAAGCGCTGCTCGATTTCGTCCATGGCGTTCTCCGCCAGGATGAACAGTTCCCCGTCCTGGATGCCCAGGCGCTGGGCGCGCATCTTCACCTGGCGGGCGGATTCCTCGCCGGTGACATAGAGCACCCGCGCCCCCTTCGCCAGATTGGCCATGGCCTGCAGCAACAGTGTGGACTTGCCGATGCCGGGGTCGCCGCCCACGAGCACCAAGGACCCTTCCACCACGCCGCCGCCCAGCACCCGATCCAACTCGCCGATGCCGGTGGAGGCCCGCAGCTGAGACTCTTCCGGGATGTCCATCAGCCGCTTGGCTGCCGCCCCCACGCCGCCCCGCTGTTTTTGTGCCTTGGGGGTCGGTGCTTCGGCGGCGACTGCCTGCTCGGTCAGGGTATTCCACGCGCCGCAGTCCGGGCACTTGCCCAACCAGCGCGGGGTTTCATATCCGCAGTCTGCACAGATGTACAGGGTTTTTGCCTTGGATGACGCCATGGGATCTCCTTGCTGCCAGCTTGTCCAGTATAGCACAGGTGGCAGGTTTTTTTGTAGGAAAAGGATTGCGATTTTTTGTCGAAGAGCCCGCCATTTGTTCGCGCCAGTAAGCGTGCTTACGACAAATTGTAGCAAAAAAAGTCGCGTTTGAAAACAACTGATCGTTGCAAGTGGGCAAGCTAACCACTATAATATTTTACTGCGCGGATGTGGCAGAATTGTGTCGTAAAATAAGTTTGCCCCCTTTGGGGCTAAGGATAGAGGCACCCATGAGCCGACAAGTACGGTCCCACGGCCTTCCCAACACGCAGCCGCCGCGGTTCAGCGGCCGTAGGCGCTCAAGCAAATCCAGCTACAGCATGTTTTCGGATCAGCGCACCCGCAAGCAGTTTCCAACGGCTTGGGTGCTGGTGGGGCTGTTGCTGTTTTTATTGGTCGTCACCGCATATAACCTGATCGACAGCAGTATCGCCAGGGTAGAGCGGGTGAACGTCACCATGCCAGGGATGGAGTCCGCCTTTGAGGGCTACACCATCCTGCATATTTCCGACCTCCACGGCAAGCGCTTTGGACCGGCGCAAAAGCAGCTGCTGGCCGCTATCCATGACGCGCGGTTTGATGTGGTGCTGATCACCGGGGACATGGTAGGCCCTGAGGGGGATCCCTATCCCTTTTACGAGCTGTTGGACGGCTTACCATCCAACAAACCGGTATATTTCATCGCCGGGGACGAGGATCCCACCCCGGTGATCGCCGAACCCCACAGAACCAATGACGTGTTTGATGAGTATATCGTCACCGCCCAGCGCAAGCGGGCCATCTATCTGGATGCGCCGGTGCGCATCAAGCGTGGCGACAAGTCCCTGTGGATCCTGCCGGAGTCGCTGCTGAGCCTGGATCTGGACGCTGCCGAGCGCAAGTACCGTGAGCAGCTGCTGGTGGATCAGATGGGGGGCAACGCCGACCTGCCGGGCATCAAGGCCCGTGAGCGCATGCTGATGTACCAGTTGGACGTCGTCCAGCGGGTACGGGCCGCCCAGGAAGAGATGCAGCAGGGCGATTTGCATGTGGCATTGTCCCATTATCCGGTGCGTACCGACTTCCTGCGCGATATGCAGGGGTGGGGCGACAGCGAGAATATGCGCGGCCAGTTGCGGCTGGATCTGATCCTGGCGGGGCACCTCAACGCGGGGCAGGTGCGTTTGCCCTTTGTGGGGCCGGTGTATGTGCCCCCGGTGGCGGGGCGTGCCGGGGGATGGTTCCGAGGGGATAAAGGAGTCCACGGATTGAGCCAGGCCGCGGGTGTGGCACAGTTTATCAATGCGGGACTGGGTGTCTCCGGGGCGTACAATATTCCCTTGCGGCTGTTCAACGCGCCCCGGGTGGCGCTGGTCACCCTGACCTCCGCGTTAGGAGACTAAATGATTGAAATGAATGCACGGATGGGGAGCCGCTTCGCGAGGCGTGAAGCGGTTCTTTTTTAAGCGTACAGCAGAATACTGCGGAAAAACACGAACATTAAACAATTAGTTTCTAAAAACGTTAAGAAAAAGCGTTGAATGATGCGCTTTTTTTTGCTATGATAGCACATATCTGGGCAGAATAGCGCCGAAGCTGTGCAAAAGGAAGAAGGGATATCATGCCGAAGGTGGCCTTGATCATGGGTAGTGAGCATGATTTGGACGCGGTCAAAGGCTGTATCGATACATTGGCGCGCCTGCAGATCGACTGCACGGTGCGGATCATGAGCGCCCACCGTACGCCGGAAGCGGTGGCAGCCTTTGCCGGGAGCGCGCGCCGGGAAGGGTATGAGGTGCTTATTGCGGCGGCGGGGAAGGCCGCACATTTGGCGGGTGTCATCGCGGGCCATACCACGCTGCCGGTCATCGGCATCCCCGTGCAGTCCTCCCTCATGGGGGGCCTGGACGCGCTTTTGTCCACGGTGCAGATGCCTGCAGGCATCCCCGTGGCCACGGTGGCGGTCAACGGCGGCGAGAACGCTGCCATGCTGGCGGCCCAAGTACTCTCTCTCAAATATCCGGCCCTGGTGGAGACGCTGGCCGCAGAGCGTACCGCCATGGCCCAGCGCGTGGCCCAGGCCGACGCGGCACTGCAGGACAAGCTGTCCTTACGATAAGGAGGCAAACCGATGGAGGATTTTCGCGCGCCCGGTGACCAAATGGAGGAAGCCTGCGGCGTTTTCGGCATGTACGACACCAAGGGAGAACACGACGTGGCCCAGGCAGCCTATTATGCGCTGTACGCCCTGCAACACCGGGGACAGGAGAGCGCGGGCATTGCCGTGTCCAACGGCAAACGGGTGCTGCACCACCGGGACAAGGGTCTGGTGTGGGAGGTCTTTGATGACGAGAATCTGGGGACGCTGACCGGGCATATCGGCATCGGCCATGTGCGGTATTCCACCTTTGGCGGCAATGACCCCATCAACGCCCAGCCCCTGGTGGCCCGCTACAAGGGAGGTACCCTGGCCGTGGCCCACAACGGGAGTCTGCTCAACGGTGCCTGCCTGCGCAGCAAGCTTGAAAACCTGGGGGCAATCTTCCAGACGTCGGTGGATACCGAGGTGATGGTCAACCTGCTGGCGCGGATGCACGAGGACACCCTGGAGAGCGCCATTTTGCGCATGATGGAGGCGGTGCGTGGCAGCTACGCCCTGGTGGTCATGACCCGCGATACGCTGGTAGGCGTCCGGGATCCCCATGGGATCAGACCCCTGTGCTTGGGCAAGCTGAAGGACGCGTATGTGCTGGCCAGCGAAAGCTGCGCCTTTGACGCCATCGGCGCGGAGTTCATCCGGGATGTGCATCCCGGCGAGGTTGTGCTCATCGATCAAAACGGTTTACGCTCGGTGCGCTCGCACACGCCATTGGAGAGCAGCCTGTGTGTTTTTGAATTCGTCTATTTTGCCCGTACCGATTCCATCGTCGATGGGATCGGGGTGTATGGTGCGCGTAAGGCGGCAGGTATGCGCCTGGCCCAGGGGGACACGGTGCAGGCCGACATGGTCATCGGCGCGCCGGACAGCGCCATCCCTGCGGCCATCGGCTATGCGGAAGCCAGTGGCATCCCCTATGGCGAGGGTCTGGCCAAGAATCGCTACGTGGGCCGCACCTTTATCCAGCCGGAGCAGGGCATGCGGGAAAACAGCGTCCGCACCAAACTCAACGCTCTGGCCCGCAACGTGCGGGGCAAGCGCATCATCATGGTGGACGACTCCATCGTCCGCGGCACCACCAGCAAAAAGATCGTCGACATGCTGCGCACCGCAGGGGCCAGGGAGGTGCATATGCGCATCTCCTCGCCGCCGGTGATGCATCCCTGCCACTACGGCATCGACACGGCGGCAGGGGATCAGCTCATCGGTTCCACCATGAACGTGGACGAAATCTGCAAATACATCGGCGCGGACAGTTTGCGGTATCTGGATCAATCGGCGCTGTTGTCGACCGTGGCCGAGGCGGGCTGCGGATTTTGTACCGGCTGCTTTGACGGACGGTATCCATTGCACCCGGAAGACAACGGCACGGAGCCGGCACTGTAGAGAACCAACGACAAAGGGGGAGCAAACGCATGATCACTTATCGCGATGCCGGGGTGGATGTGGAGCGCGGTTACGAGGCGGTGCGGCGGATGAAGCGGCACGTTGCCCGCACGATGAACGATCAGGTGCTGGGCGGTCTGGGCTCCTTTGGGGGACTGTATAGCATCGAACAGGAGAAGCTGGACAAGCCGGTGCTGGTCTCCGGCACGGACGGCGTGGGCACCAAGCTCAAACTTGCCTTTTTGATGGACAGGCACGACACCGTGGGCATCGACTGCGTGGCTATGTGCGTCAACGATGTGGTGTGCCAGGGGGCGAAACCCCTGTTCTTTTTGGACTATCTTGCCACCGGAGGCATCGACCCGGCCAAGGTGGAACAGATCGTGGCCGGGGTGGCCGAGGGCTGCGTCCAGGCGGGCTGCGCCTTGATCGGCGGAGAGACCGCAGAAATGCCGGGCTTTTATCCCGAGGGTGAGTACGACCTGGCGGGGTTCTCCGTAGGGATCGTGGATCGGGATCGGGCCATTCATCCCGGCCTGGTGAAGGCCGGAGACATGCTGATCGGATTGGCCTCCAGCGGCGTACACTCCAACGGATTCTCTCTGGTGCGCAAGCTGCTGGTGGAAGAGGGAACGGACCTATCCGCGACGGTGCCCGCCCTGGGCGCATCCTTGGGGGACACCCTGTTGACCCCCACCCGGATCTATGTCCGCAGTGCCCTGGCCATCTGCGCGGAGCACGAGATCCACGGCATCGCCCACATCACCGGCGGTGGCTTTTATGAGAATATTCCGAGAATCCTGCCCCAAGGGTTGTGTGCCAGGATCCAGGAGCACGCGTGGCCGGTGCCGCCTATCTTTGGGGTGCTGGCGGCGAAGGGCAACCTGGATCGCCGGGCGATGTACAACACCTTCAATATGGGCATCGGCATGGTGATGGCGCTGCCCGCAGAACAGGCCGAGGCTGTGATCGCGCAGGCCAACGCCCTGGGCGAGCGGGCGTATGCCATCGGCACCGTGGTGCCTGCGGAGGGCGCGGGGGCAGAGGATGGCCTGGCATGGGCATAAGCGAGCGGCGGCCCAAGACCCGCATCGCGGTCCTGTGTTCCGGCGGCGGCAGCAACCTGCAGGCGCTGTTGGATGCCATCGACGCGGGAGAGATCCACGGCGAGGTGGTGTTGGTGCTCTCCAACCGTTCGGGGGCGTATGCTCTGGAGCGGGCCAGGGTCAAGGGGATTCCCGCCTTGTTCATCAGCAAGAAGGAAGCGGGCAGTGATGCGGTCTTTAACGACACCATCCTGGCCCATTTGCGGCTATGCGAGGCCGACCTGGTGGTGTTGGCGGGGTACCTGCCCATGATCGGTGCCCAGATCGTCCGGGCGTATCCCAACCGCATCCTCAATATCCATCCTTCGCTGATCCCAGCCTTTTGCGGCCAAGGCATGTATGGGGAGCGTGTCCACGCGGCGGTGCTGGCCTATGGGGCCAAGCAGAGCGGTGCCACCGTACACTTTGTGGACGAAGTGGCCGACAACGGCCCCATCGTCATGCAGGCCGCCGTGCCTGTGCAGGAGGACGACGATGTGCACACCCTTGCCGCCCGGGTGTTGACGGCGGAGCACCGGATTTTGCCCCGTAGCGTGGCGCTGTTCTGCGATGAAAAATTATGGGTAGATGGAAGGCGCGTGCGCGTGCTACAATAATACGATAGCGTAACCGCTATCGATTATCGTACCGCGAGGAGCAATTACACATATGAGAATCTTTCATCCACAAACGACGCTGCATGGCGCGGAACGCGTCAACAGTTATATCGTACAGGACGAGGCGGGGATGGAAATCGGCCAGGGATGGCTGATTCTTTCATCCGCCCGCGAGCCTGTGATGCAGATTCGCATGTATATGGAGACCCATCCGGCGGCGCGGGACATGCTCTTTGGCGCACTGTCTGCCCGGGCCAGGTACATTGCCCGCAGCAGGGGCCCAGGGGCCACGCGACTGATCGGCACCTGCAGCCCCAGCGACCTGGAACAGCTGGCCTACTTCAAGAATGAGGGGTTTGACGACAGCGACGGCGAGGAGCTCATGCAGTGGGATCTGCTCAAGCCCATGCATCCCTTTTATGCGCCGGTGGGCACCCGGGTATCCCAAACCCTGCTACAGAATTACGCGGACATGCAGTCCTTGCTGGTGCGCATCAACCGCTGGGGCGGACAGCATCACGAGATCGAGTGGCTCATGGAGGCGTCTGAGCAGCCCTACTTCGTGGTCACCGGGGTGTACTCCGCCAACAACGAGTGCATCGGTGAGATGATGGCTACGGGCGCCGACGGCGAGGCGGTGCTGGAGATGCTGTATACCGTACCCGCTTGGCGGCGTCACCATATCGCCACCGCCCTGCTGCTGTACACCAAGGAGCAACTTTCTAAGCGCGGCGCGGTGACCCTGCGGGCCCAGGCTCCCCGCAGCAATACCCCGGCCATGGGTCTGTTTCAAAACTTGCACTTTCAATGGCTGTATACCTTGCAAATCTATCCCAGCATCACCCTATAACACAATAGGAGGACACCGACATGAAGGCGCGAGCACTCATCAGCGTGTGGGACAAGACCGGTATTGTGGCGTTTGCACAGGAGCTTGTGGCGCGAGAGATCGAGATCCTGTCCACCGGCGGCACCATGGCGGAACTGCAACAGGCCGGGATCCCGGTGACCAGCGTCAGCGACGTGACCGGATTTCCGGAGTGCCTGGACGGCCGGGTCAAGACGCTGCATCCAGCCATCCATGCGGGACTGCTGGCCATGCGGGGCAACCCGGAACACATGCAGCAGATCGCCCAGCTGGGCATCGCGCCCATCGATCTGGTGATCATCAATCTATATCCCTTCCGCGCCACCATCGCCAAACCCGACGTTACCCTGGAGGAGGCTATCGAGAAGATCGACATCGGCGGCCCCACCATGCTGCGTGCTGCCGCCAAGAACTGGCAGGACGTTGCGGTGCTGGTGGATCCCACGGATTATGACGGTGTGCTGTCGGAGCTAGACCACGGCGGCATCTCCTTGGCCACGAAGATGCGCCTGTGCTACAAAGTTTTTGCCCACACCGCCCAATATGATGCCTTGATCGCCGACTATTTGTGGAAGCAGCAGGCCGACCGTCCGGCCTTCCCCCAGACATTGACGTTGCCCTTTGAGCTGGTGCAGGGCATGCGCTATGGCGAGAATCCGCACCAACCGGCGGCCTTCTACCGCGAGCTGGGGGATGTGCAGGGCTGCCTGCCGGCCGCCAAGCAGCTCCACGGTAAGGAACTGTCCTATAACAACATCAACGACACCAACGGTGCCTTGGATCTGCTGCGGGAGTTCGAGGGTACGGCAGTGGTGGCTGTCAAGCATGCCAATCCCTGTGGCGTGGGTCTGGCCGACAGCGTGGAGGAAGCGTATCGGCTGGCCTACGAGGCCGATCCCATGTCCATCTTTGGCGGCATTGTGGCCACCAGCGCCGTAGTGGATGCGCCCACTGCCCAACGGATGAGCGAAATCTTTTTGGAAATCGTGGTGGCCCCGGGATTTGCCCCGGAGGCCCTGGAGATCCTGACCAAGAAAAAGAACATCCGCTTGCTGGAGCTGGATACCCATATCCGGGCCTATCCCGCGGGCACCAACGATATGAAAAAGGTGGCCGGGGGCTTGCTGGTGCAGCACCAGAACGACGTGCTGTGGCCAGACGGCGAGTCCTGGCGGGTGGTGACGGACCGCGCCCCCACGGCGGCGGAGACCGCCGACCTGCGCTTGGCCTGGGCCATCGTCAAGCACACCAAATCCAACGGCATCGCCATCGCCAAGGACAAGCAGTCCCTGGGCATCGGTCCCGGCCAGGTCAACCGGATCTGGGCCACGGAGGCCGCTATCGCCCGCAGCGGCGAGAAGGTGCAGGGTGCGGCCTTGGCGTCGGACGCATTCTTTCCATTTGAGGATTGCGTGCTGGCTGCAGCCGCGGCAGGGATCACCTGCATCGTGCAGCCCGGCGGCGCGGTGGGGGATCAAAAGTCCATCGATGCCTGCAACGCCCACGGCATCGCCATGGTGTTTACGGGAATGCGTCACTTTAAGCACTGACGGGGAGGCATAACATGAAGGTATTGGTGGTCGGCGGCGGTGGACGGGAACATGCCATCTGCTGGGCGCTGCGAAAGTCCCCCCGGGTGACGGAGCTGCTTTGCGCGCCGGGTAACGCGGGGATCGCCGAGATGGCACGCTGCTTGCCCGTGGAAACCACGGACATCGACGGGATCGTGGCCCTGGCCCAAGGGGAGGGCGTGGACTTCGTGGTGGTGGCCCCGGACGATCCATTGGCCCTGGGCTGCGTGGATCGCTTGTCGGCGGCGGGCATCCCGGCCTTTGGTCCCACCCAAGCCGCAGCCCGCATGGAGAGCAGCAAGTTTTTTGCCAAGGAACTCATGCGCAAGCACGGTATCCCAACAGCGCAGTACGCAGTATTCGACGACTGCCGGGAGGCTCTGGCTTACCTGGACGATCAACCCATGCCCATCGTCATCAAGGCCGACGGCCTTGCCCTGGGCAAGGGCGTGGTGGTAGCCCAGACCCTGGCGGAGGCGGAAGCCGCTGTCCGCGATATGATGGAGGCAGGGCGGTTCGGCGTGTCCGGCGCCCGGGTGGTGATCGAGGAATGCATGACCGGCCCCGAGGTCACCCTGCTGTGTCTCACCGACGGAAGGACCATCGTGCCCATGATACCCTCCCAGGATCACAAGCGCATTTTTGACGCAGACCAAGGCCCCAACACCGGCGGTATGGGCGCCTTTGCCCCCACGCCCCTGTACACGGCGGAGGTGGCGGCCCGGGTGGAGGCGGAGATCGTACAGCCCACCCTGGATGCCCTCAACGCCGAGGGAATCGACTTTCGCGGCGTATTGTACATCGGACTGATGCTGACACCCCAGGGGCCCAGGGTGGTGGAATACAATGCCCGCTTCGGTGACCCGGAGACGCAGGTGATCCTGCCCCTGCTGGACAGCGACCTGCTGGAGGCTCTGGAGGCCGTGGTGCAGGTCCGGCTTACCCCGGAGCACCTGCGCTGGCGAAACGGCGCGGCGGCTTGCGTGGTGCTGGCATCGGCGGGCTATCCCGGTTCGTATGAAAAGGGTGTGCCCATCACCGGCATCGATGGGGCGGAACAAACAGGGGCCGTAGTGTTCCACGCCGGGACGGCCCGGCAGGGGGAGACCCTTTGTACCGCCGGGGGGCGGGTGCTGGGGGTTACGGCTTGCGCCCCCGGGCTGGCCGATGCGGTGGATGCCGCTTACGATGCTGCCGCCGCCATTCACTTTGACGGGATGCAGATGCGCAGCGATATCGGACGCAAGCCCCACATCACCCGTACCGCATAGGCCGCGCCAAAGCGCTGCATGAAAATGCAACCTCTGCGGGCAAAAAATGCAAATAGTGCTTGCTTGATGGCATCACAATGCGTATAATACGTGGAAAGACATCGTGCGCCGCCCCTGCGCGGGGAGGTGTGCGGCGTTTTTGTAGAACTGTAGGATTGAAGAGGAGGAGTTCCCCATGAACAAACGGAAGCTTTTTGCGAGCTTGTTGATCGCCGCCTTGTGCGTAACGACGCTTGCTCCCGCCGCCCTGGCTGACACCATCAAGATTGGCGGGCTGGCCCCCCTGACAGGCGAAGTGGCACAGTATGGCATTGCAGTCAAGGAAGGCGTAGATCTGTACATTGAAAAGCTCAACGCCGCCGGCGGCATCAACGGCAACCAGGTCGAAATGGTCTGGAAGGACGAAAAGGGCGACGTGAACGAAGCCATCAACGCATACAACCTGCTCGTGGAAAATGATAAGGTTGTGGCCATCATCGGCGACGTGACCTCGAAGCCCTCCCTGGC
>JAVBUS010000180.1:0-7450 GCA_031555125.1 Eubacteriales bacterium
GGATTGACCAACAGCAGCAGCAAGGTGGAGGGAATGGCGCCGATAAAGGGGCCAAAGAAGGGAATCACGTTGGTACAACCCACGATGACGCTGATCAGTACGGCGTATTCCCAGCCGAAGATGGACATGCCGATGAAGCACAACACCGCCACACAAAAGGCGTCGATGGCCGCCCCTACCAGGTACCCGCTAAAGATGCGGTGCGCATCCAGCCCCACCTGGTACAAAAGGTCGCTGGCCCGTTGGGGAAACACCGCGCAGGTGAGCCGCCGCAACTGGGCAAACAGCCGCTCCCGGCTACACATGAGATAGACCGAGATCACCAGCCCCACAATCCATTGGGAAACCCCCGACACCATGCCCGCGATGCCGGCCAGCAGTCCGGTGGCCAAAGCGGCCACCCAGTTGCCCACATAGGACAAAAGTTGCTGCAGAGAGCCGTTGATTTGCACCAGGATCTGATCCATCATCATCCTAACCTGGCTGTCGGGTTGCATACGTTCCGTGGTCTCCACGGTGCGGTGATACAGCGCCTCCAGTTGCCGTAGGGCTTCCGGGATCCGGCGCACGATCTCTTGCAGGCTAACGATGACCTGGGGTAACACCAGCACCAACAATAGCGTCAGCAGCAGGATCACCGTCACCACCCCCAGCATCACCGACAGGCCGCGGCGCAGACCGGGCCTGAATCGCAACTTGGGAAATCGCTTGGCGAACAGCTTTTGAAACAGCCAGGGCAGCGCCCTCTCATCTAACAGGCGCACCAGGGGCGTCAGCAGAAAAGCGATGAGCATGCCATAGATCAGCGGTGTCAGATAGGCCACCACCGCGCCGATCCATCGCACAAATCCCGGTAGGCTCGACAGCCCCATGTACAGTGCGATGGCCGCCGCGATCACGAAAAAGGTATAGATGGCGATGCTGGTGCGCTGGGGTGTGCGCTCAAACTTCATATTCTCCTCCTTGCGGTTAGGCCTGTCCGGCGATCTCGGCCAGGCGGGCCATGATGGGCAGTTTTTGTGTGCACAGTCCTTCGCACCGTCCACAGGAGATACAATCCTTTGCCTGTTCGGCCTTCAAGCCCCAATGACCGCCCAGGCGACCGATGGCCCCCTTCATTTCGCCGCCGTCCAGGATGGCCTGGTTATAGGCGTCCATCATCCGGGGGATCGGGATCTCCACCGGGCACTCGTCGCAATAGGCACACCCCGTGCACAGGGTGTTCAGTTCCGAAGACAGGTGCTTGCTCATGGCTTCCAGCGTTTCGGCGGTGACCGTCGCTACTTTGTCCGCTGCACTGACGCATTCCTGCAATTGGACCACGTTCGCTATGCCCGGCAGGGCCACCGATACCTCCTGCTGGCCAATGATGAACCGCAGCGCCGCTACCACCAGGGAATGGTCGCTACCGCCACGGATGAAGTCGAACAGCTTGGGGTTCTCCGGAATGATGCCGCCCCCCAGGGGATTCATCGTCACCACGCCCACCCCTTGTTTGTGGCAGGCCGCAATGCCTTGGCGACGGTAGGCAAAGTTGATGGCGTTATAACCCAGGGTCACCCCCGCCACCTTACCGTCGGCCACAATCTGCTCGATTTCTCCCCCCGCCGCGTGGGTGGAACAGCAGATGTGCTCGATGAGCCCTTCCTGATGGGCCTTGAGGATGCCATCAAAGATGCCGCCGGGCTTGGTCATCTCCCGGTACTCATCCAGGGTCTTAATACACCACATGTTATAAAAGGTGATCCGTGGCACGTGCAGGCGCTTCAGGCTCTGCTCCACCATGCGGCGAGCCTCGTCGGCGGTCTTTGCGTTCCACAAACCGCACTTGGTGGATACATAGAAACTGTCCGCCTTCATCTGGCGAAAAGCTTCGCCGCAGATGATCTCGCTCTTATCATCGCAATAGCCCGGTGCGGTATCAAAATAGTTGATGCCCATCTCCGCCGCGCGCAATACCAACTCCGCCGCTTTTTCCGGTCCGTTGGCGTAATCTTCTTTTTGAAACCGCATGCCACCGAATCCCACTGCGGAAACCTGCTTGCCCGTGTTGCCGTAGGACTTATAGATCATGTTGATTCCTCCCGTTTGGTTGAATGTGGGTATTATAGCACAATCCGCACCGTATGCAACCCTTTCGAAACCTGTTATAATACACACACCGCGAAAGGAGGCTCCCCCATGCGCTATACGCAAGCAGACGGCAATCGGTTCTATGTCCCTGCGGATCAAATCGAAGCGCTCCCCGACGCATTCGCCGGTCCCGCCATAGCTCGCCTGGCCGCTTACGAAACCTTTGTGGACCAGCTCCGGGAAGATGTGGCCGCCCTCACCGCCGAGCTGGAAATCCTGCGCGCCGCGGGCAAGGAAAAGACATTCCACGCCCGGGAACAGATGGGGAAAAAGTTGCTGTATACCGGTATGTTGGACCTGATGAAGCTGCGCGGCTTATAGCCTTTCGGCACCGACAACACGCATAAACAGGCACACGGCGTTCATACCCTGTTTGGAAAGGGTGTGAACGCCGTGTATGGTATAGCTTTGGAAGGCGGCGGCACGCGTGGTGCTGTCCACGTAGGCGTGCTGCGCGCATTGGCGGAGGAGCGAATGCTCCCCGCATTGGTATCGGGCACCAGCGCCGGGGCCGTCGTGGCTTCCACATATGCCTGGCGCGGCCGGGTGGAGGATGTGGAACAGGCCTTGGCAGAATGCGCCAAAATGGGCAAACGGCTGATGGATACCAACTTGTGCGGCATCGCCAAGGGCCTGTGGACCCTGGCCACTTCCCACAACTTCCAGCTCATGGGCATCTACAAGGGCGCCCGCCTACAGCGATGGCTCCATCATTTTACTGGCGGCGCACGGATCAACCAGACCGCCCTGCCGCTGGCCATCCCCACGGTGGATCTGTTCAGCGGCCGGGTGACGGTATTCGCTTCCCGCACCCCCATGCGTAATCCCAACCCCACCTATTGGCACACCGACGCGGGCCTGGACGAAGCGGTGCGGGCCTCCACCGCCATCCCGGTGGTGTTCGTGCCCTACACCTACCGGGGGCAAATGCTGGTGGACGGCGGCGTGCTGGAAAACCTGCCCGTCCAGTCCCTGCAGACCCTGGGCGCATCCAGGGTGCTGGCCGTGGTCATCGATTCCACGCCCCCCGCTCACCCACCGGTCATCGACGACATCCTGGAGATCGGCCAGTACAGCGTACTGGCGACGCAGCAACATTTGTTGGAAGAACAGATGGCGGCGGCCCAGTGGGTGCTCCATGTCCGGGTGCCGGAGGGCACCGGGCTGTTCGACTTCGAGGCCATGCCGAAATTAGAGGAGATCGGCTATCTGGCCGCAAAGGAGGCCATGCCCCATCTGCGGACCCAACTGGGCACCACCAGCGTCACGCGCCTGAAGGGCCCCCGGTAGCATCGGACAGAACCGATGCGTACAGCCGATACCCGCCGCTCAGGTTGTAGCAGTCGTACCCGTGTTGGGTCAGCATGACACAAGCCAAATAGCTGCGCAGGCCGCTATGGCAGTGAACATACAGGCGCTTGGTGGGATCCAGGTCCCCCATGCGGCCCCGCAGTACGTCCAAAGGGATGTGCAGAGATCCCTCGATGTGGCTCCGGGCCCGCTCCTGGTCGTTGCGCACGTCCAACAGGCAGGCATCGGGATCCCCCAACACCCCCGCCACGTCGTGCCAATGGAATAGCTTCACCCGGCCCGCCAATACGTTTTCCATCACGTACCCCGCCATATTGACGGGATCCTTAGCGGAGGAAAAGGGTGGCGCGTAGCACAGTTCCAGTCGGGTCAGATCCTGGGCCGTAGCCCCTAATCGCAGGGCGGTGGCCAGCACATCGCAACGCTTGTCGCAGCCATCGAATCCCACGATCTGCGCACCCAACAGCTTCCCTGTCTCCCGGTCAAACAGGGTCTTGATGCTGATGTTGTGGGCCCCGGGATAGTACCCGGCATGACTGCCGGAGTAGGTAAAGGACTTTTCGTAGGAGAGGCTCAGGCGCTTGGCGGTCTTTTCGTTGATGCCCGTTGCCGCCACCGTCAGGTCAAAGCACCGCAGGATCGCCGAACCCTGGGTCCCCTCATACGTGCTGGGGATGCCGCACAGGTTATCGGCGGCGATGCGCCCTTGCTTGTTGGCCGGGCCCGCCAAGGGCACCATCACCGGCAGCCCTGTAACGGCATCGGCGACCTCCACCGCGTCGCCCACCGCATAGATGTCCGGATCCTCGGTCGCCATGTGGGTATTCACCCGGATGGCGCCCCGTTGGTTCAGCGCCAGCCCTGCCGCCCGGGCCAGGC
Source organism: Eubacteriales bacterium (assembly GCA_031555125.1). Classification (GTDB taxonomy): domain Bacteria; phylum Bacillota; class Clostridia; order Christensenellales; family Aristaeellaceae; genus WQXF01. The sequence goes on from JAVBUS010000180.1 coordinate 4,324, forward strand.
CACTTTCCGGCTGCACACCGATGGCCAGCAGCACCAGATCCGCCACCACCTCCCGTGCCGCATCCCCCTCCCCCAGGGTCAGGCGCACGCCCTCCCGGCAGGGTTCCACGCGGGTCAACCCCACCCCCAGCAACAACGTCAGACCGCACTGCCGCAGATAGTGGTGCACATCGCAGGCCATATCGGGATCCAGGGGGGCCAGCACCTGATCCGCCTTCTCCACCACCGTTACCTGCAGCCCGGCCTTGTGCAGATTCTCAGCCATCTCCAGGCCAATGAACCCGCCTCCTACGACGACCGCAGACCGCGGTCTGTTTTTCTCCATGTACGTTTTGATACGTTCGGTGTCCGGGATATTGCGCAAGGTAAACACCCGGGGATCCTCCAGTCCCGGAATGGGCGGCACGATGGGCGCGGCCCCCGGCGATAGCAGCAGCTTGTCATAGGACTCCGTATAGGTGCCCTGGGCCGACCGTACCGTCACGGTTTTGGCGGCCCGATCAATGGACAAAACCTCGTGCTCCACCCGCACCTCCACCGCAAAGCGGGCAGAAAAACTCTGGGGCGTTTGCAGCGTCAGCGCCCGCTGGTCGGTGATCTCCCCACCGATGTAGTACGGCAGACCACAGTTGGCAAAGGTGATGTAAGGCCCCCGTTCCAATAGCAAGATTTGCGCGTGCTCATCCAGTCTGCGCAGTCGCGCCGCCGCCGTCGCTCCTCCCGCGACTCCACCAACAATCACAACTTTCATGGGTAGACTCCTTTCATGGGTTTTTTTATCAAAGGCGCTTGACAATCAGGAACTATTCCTATATTATCAATATCAGTAACGATTGTCAATATTGATAAGGAGGAGATCCCATGGATCAGCAAAACTGTTGCGAACAAACCAGCTTCCGCATGCCCCTCATCGGCGACAAAGCCCCTGCCTTCCAAGCCAAGACCACCCAAGGCACGATCGACTTCCCCAAAGACTATGCCGGGAAGTGGGTCATCCTCTTCTCTCACCCCGCCGACTTTACCCCTGTGTGCACTACGGAGTTTATGACCTTCGCCAGTATGATGGACGAGTTCAAGGCCCTCAATACCGAGCTGGTGGGCCTGTCGGTGGACTCGCTCTATGCCCACATTGCGTGGCTTCGCCGCATCAATGAGCTGGAATGGAACGGCATGAACCGCGTAGAGGTCAACTTCCCCCTGATCGAGGACATCCGCATGGATATCGCCAAGCAATACGGCATGATCCAGCCCGGCCAGTCCAACACCCAAGCCGTCCGCGCCGTCTTCGTCATCGATCCGGAGGGCAAGGTGCGCACCATTCTGTACTACCCCTTAACCACCGGACGCAACTTTGACGAGATCAAGCGCATCATCCTGGCCCTGCAAAAGGCCGACAAGGACGCCTGCGCCACCCCCGCCAACTGGCGCCCCGGTGACGACGTCATCGTGCCCACCGCCGGGTCCTGCGGCGTGGCCAAAGAGCGGATGGAGGCCAACAATCCCGATCAGTATTGTCTGGACTGGTTCCTGTGCTTCCGGCGCGAGACGAAGTAATACGAATTCCGATTCGATTTCGTCGAAGAGCTAGCGAGAGATTTTTTCGGCTGGCTAGGAGCCCGAGGGAGACGTAGCCGGCAGCTACGTTGACCGAAGCGCGACAACGCCTGCCGGTAAAATATCCGCTGGATCTCCGCGTACATCTATTTGGATTTAGTATAACATAACGCCGCTATGTCCCCAGCGCCCAAAAAGCAGGGCTGCCGCACGAAAATCTCGTGGGCAGCCCTTTGAGCATTCCTCAACGCCCTAGAACAAGAACTGGAAGCAGGTATTGCCCACCACAGCAAAGGTCAGGAACAGGGCCGCAATCGTCGCGCCCATATACACCGTCCCGGTCTTTCTAAAGAAGTAGGTGTTGATCAGCGCCGCCATGGACAGCGTCACCAAGAAGGGAATCGCCACGATGAGCATCAGCGACCAATCCGTACCGGCGAAGGGAATGCTCCCCCCCGTTAGCAATCCGCCGTACCCGATGCACAGCAGCACCACCATACCCGCAATGTTTCCCAACACGCTCATCAGCGCGGTCTTACCAAAGGATCCCTTGGCAAAGCGATACGTGGCGTTGAGCACGATGGCGTTACACAGCGCAAACACCCCAAAGAACACAAAGTAGCTGCACATGGCCACAAACTTGGCCCCGCTCAGCGGCATAAACGCCACCACCCATAGCCGGAAGTCCACCTTAAAGACCAGATCCGCCAGCACCAGCGGTACATAGGTAGCCACTGCCACCAACACGCCCGCCAACACCTGGCGACCCACCAGGCCAGCCTTGGCCTTCACGCCCCACGCGGAAGCCTTCGCCCCCTCCTTGCGGCCAAAGATCAGCTGCAGCGCCACCAGCAGCACAATGGCGATCAGCCCGTTGAGAATCGCCCAGACTGCGGTTTGGTTCGCCAGCTCCATGGGGAACATCCGGGACAAGGTAAAGCTACTGGACGCGCCCAGCTTCATAAACGGCATGTAGGTCAGGGCCGGAATCGCCGTGCCGATGATCAACAGCAGCCAAAAGCGCAGGTTCATCCGCGCCTTGGGCGCAGGGATGTCGGCGGCGACCAGGTTCCAGCGCTTGGAACCGATCAGCAGCGCACCATACGCAAAGATGTAGATGAACATGCCCAGCATGGACAGCGCGGTACAAATCTCCTTGATGTACCAGGTCTGGTTGTCGTTGCTTAACCCAGCGGCATTGCCGCCCGCCAGGGCAGTGTTCATAAAGTCCATGGCATACCCCGCTGCAGTACGGGAGATGTGGTTTGCCGGATGGGTTTGCCGGGGCTGGTACATGATGCGCAGGGTGTTGGCATCCTTGTCACCGTACCATTGTCCGGGCACCACCGCCTCCTGGGTTCCCCAAGCGCCCATCATCAGGTCGCTATAGGGCGCATACGCCGATACATTCTTATGCTCGGTATGCGTCTCCGGCCAAAACAGCCAGCCGAACTCGTCATAGGCGCCAAAGATGGTGCCGTAGTTCACAGGCGTTTTTGCATCCCAGCTCACGCCATACCAAGCGGGCCACTGCAAGCCGGAGCCCACCGCCAACACCGCCTTAACAGCCCCC
>JAVBUS010000164.1:0-5017 GCA_031555125.1 Eubacteriales bacterium
TGGGGCTGCGATAGAAGGTCCCCGCCCCGTGACCGCCTGCGTTCTCCGCCAGCAATTCCTCATAGAGCCAGTCCGGGATGTCCATGTGCTCGCCCCCGGCGACCACATCGTCCATCACAAACCGCAACACCACCCGCACCCCTCGCCGGCGCCACTGGGGCAAGTGATAGGTCGCATCCAGCGCGGCAAAGTCATACAAACCCTTTTGTGCCTCAAACTCCGCCCACTTCACGTCCAGAAACACCGTCTGATAGGGGATGTCTGCGGATGCCTGGGCAGGCGGGTCGCTGGCCCACCCCATCCAGCCGTGATACGGGTTGTTCAGCCGTGGGGAGAAATCCTCCTGCGGCACATGCGCATCGGGGGGTACGGGCTGCGTGAAGCCTCCCGTGATGGATAGCATCCCCTTGGCGGGCAGGACCACGCCCTTGGCCCAAAAGGCCACCGACACAGGCCCGTGTGGCACTCCGCCATCCAAAAGATCCGACAGATAGAGCTCCGCTGTTGTCCATGCCCTATCGTAGCGGGCCATAACCGGCCGGCCAGGCTGTACCGGATCACCGCTGGCATCCACGGCATAGAGCCAACCGCCCCGGATGATGTGGGTCACATCCGCTACGCCCCGGACCTGGGTCCCCGGGCCCACGGACAGTAGCCAGCAGACCTCCAGGTCCAGTCCTTGCGCCTGGGCCATCAAATAGAGCCTGTCCCGGTCCTGTGTACCCAGCAAGCGAATGTCCCGATCCCCTTCATGCGGCGCGTAGGCGGAGTGGGGCACGGTATCCCATTGCCCCGGCCCGCCATCAAAATGCATGCCGTCGCCGGAGGCCGTCCCTAGCAAAACTCCCCACAGACAGCAAAAAAGGATCCCGACTCCGGCCAATACCCTTACCCGCACAACCATCCCTCCCGAAAAAAAGGCCGTCCCACACAACATTTTGGTGTGCGCGACGGCCCTTCGTCAAACCCCGTTAACTGCCCACGTACCTAAGCCAGTGCATCCGCGACACGCGCCCATCCTGGAAGTAAAACGCCAGCTCCACATAATCGTTGACGGCCCGCCGATAACAATAGTGGGCGCCAAAGTTACCGCTGCCATCCCCTTTATAAAAGGCCAGGGTGTTGTCATCGTTTTTATACAGCACGCGGTCTCCGCTATCGCTGGCCGTTCCGCCCTGATCCCGGAACAGGGCAATGGCGTCCTCCTCATCGGTGCCGATGGTGATCCCCCGCGGCCCCTCGATGTTGCCGCTCTCCACCGACAGCTCGTAGAGCAGCTGCTTCTCCTGGGTCTCGATAAAACAGGCGTAGCCAAAGTCGTAGTCCGCACGGTACAGGGTGTCGCTTTCGTGATCCAGCTTGGTATAGGACTTGGGCTCTCCATAGGTGCGGGTAAACTGTTCGTAGGTGGTCTTCATCAGGGCCAACTTGCCAAAGACGTCGGTCTTGCCGAATATCTTTTTCGTCGCGCCCTTGACCTTATAGGTCACCAACATCTCGTTGCTCATCTTGCCGCGCTCGTCGATGACCACGGCCCGCAAGGTGGAGCGACCCAAAGGGATCCGGATCGGCCCTGTGTACAGCGCGGATTGCTCCGTCACCCGCGTATCGTCCAGCGTGTAGCGAATCTCCAGGGGCTTTTCCCGGGTTTTTTTTGCGTCGTCGGGGTGAGGGAAAATCTCCACCTCCCGCTGGCGGTCATATTCGCCGCCCGACACATTGGCATGGGGCGCGTTGGGTTTGGGATACACGATGACGTAGATCTCGCTCATTTGCTTGCTGGGCACGCCGCTTTCCTCCAGGATGGCCACGGCGCGGATCTGGGTAGTGCCCTCTGTGAGCAGAATGGGCTTATCCTCGTACAGGATCCCCTTCTCCCCCGCGGGGTCATCCTCGGCACCAAGCACATACTTGATGATGGTGCCTGGCGTGGAGCGAAGTGTGACCTTGGTATCCTTTTTGAATCGCTGACCAGGGGGATCCGCGTCGGGTGGCTCCGGCGAATACTCCCGGATCATGGTCTGAAAGGTCTCCATCCCCGTTTTCTCCAGGCCTTCTTCCATCATGGCCACGGCTTGGGCATGGCTGCCTTCGGCTTGATACATCAGGGCCAGTTGCCGGTACGCGTCCGGATGCTGCGGGGCGATCTCTTCCTTGAGTTTCGAATAGATATTCGTCGCGTCCACGATCCTGCCGTCCATCTGATATGCCCGGGCCAGCAGCAGACACCCTTCCACATTCTGGGGATCCATGGCGTACGCCTTCAGCAGCGGTTCAAAGGCATCGAATATGTCGCCGTCCCGCAACCGGTTTTCGCCCAAACGCCAGTACGCGTCCGCCGGGGCACTCTCCCAGCCCCAGGTGGCGGTCAGCATCTGTCCCTCGATAGTCCTTGTCAACAGATACCCTGCCACGCCCACCACCGTGGCCAGCAGCAGGAACACGCTGATCAGCACCAAGCCTAGCCGCATGCCCCGCTTGGGGATGGACACCTTGCGCTGCACGCTGGCATGGGCCGGGACATGCTCCCGGGGTTTACGGACATAGATGGGGCCGGTGGGTGCGCTGCCCGCCCCATGGATGCGGCCTGGGCGGCCCGTCGGGGGCTCCGGCCTTTCTTCCAGTGGTGGGGGCAAGCTATGTCCATGCCCCGTCAGGCGCATGGGTGCATTGGACACTTGGGCACGGTGCGCCTCTCGGCGGGATTGCGGGATATGGAAGGATTCGCGATAATACTGTGTATACTTTTCTCCGTCGTATACAGCGCGCATGTCCTCCTCAGGGAGCGGGGCGCTGGATAATGCGCCTTCCGGCTGCGAAATCCACTCGTCGCAATGCGGACAGACTTCCGCCTTGCGATCCACACGTCGATGACAATGGGGACAGAACACCGCTCCCCCTCCTTTCTATCAGGAGTGTATCCAATATAGCGCACAGTATACACCCATACAGAGATAACGAATCATCGGTTTGGTTTCATCGCCCACTTGCATTACGTATTTCTGGTTCGTCCGTCATACATTCGACACATTCTGCGCAGAATCCTGCTGGGCCAAGTGAGGACCGTTGTTGACCGGATGGCCATTGATCACCAGTTGAAAGGCACAATCCAGGTACTTTGCGGCCTTTTCGCACATGACGATCCGGGCCAGATAAATCTGCAGATACTCCAGAACCGAGGAACTCTCGTCCATGCGCAGGGAGTGACGGATGATTCGCCGCTTGGCATCCACCTCCACCCGTCCATGATGGATGGCGAAGTTGACGCGGTCGTGGACGTCGGTAGGGTCCGGCTGCCCCATGCGCACCCTGGAGCGATGGGCATCGGTCTTATCCCCCAAGATCAGTGCCGCGGAGACCACGCTGGTGACGCTGCCGCTCTGCTCCTCGTGATTGCCCACGGCAGTGACCACCTCCAGTACGTCCGGCAAGGGACAGGCCATACGGCGGAGGATGGCATACAGCATCACCGCGCCGTTGGGGCCATGGTCATGGCGATTGATGCAGTTGCCCACGTCGTGGACCCATCCGGCGATGGCCGCCAGCTCGATCAAATGCTCCGGGTGCCCCAGCTCGCGCAGCACCTGCGCCGCCGTATGGCTCACATAGCCCACATGGCGCTGGCCGTGCTCCGTATATCCCAGCTCCGCCAGATAGCGGTTTCCCGCGTCGATCAAGGCGACGATCTCCTCGTTGCTTTGGATTTGCTCCAGTGTCATCATGGGGCCACCTGCTTCAATGATTCATAATAGGGATCCCCCGCAAAGTCACGCTCCGGCGGGGTGTCTCCCCCCAACTCCTCGATGGCGTTGACGATCTCGATATAGTCCAGGTAGTTGGTATCCATGGCCTCCGCAGCGGCGATCAGGGCGGGCACCGCTCGGGCATCCCCCAGCTTGCCCAGATAGGAAGCGAACAGTGCCCGGTTCTCCTCCGCAGCAACAAACTTGCGCAGGGCCAGGGCATAGATCCGTTCTTCCCCCGGATAGTTGCACAGTATGTCCAGAAAGATGGTCTCGGCGGCAGCGGTAGCGTCGGGCAGCGCCGCCAGGATCGGCGACACCGTCACCTCCCCCATGTCCAGCAGCGCCTCGGCGGCCATCTCGATCTGCTCGGTAGCCCGGGGACAGGCGGCGATGGTGCGCACATACAAGTCCATGGGCAGCGTGGACCCCAGTTCCCGGAGCAAGGACATGGCGGTGAGCACCGACTCATAGGGCGCGGCGGGATCCATCAGCAATCCGTTGAGCCGCTGGGCCGCCGTCTCCCCCAGCTCCACAATCCGTTCCAGCAGGGGATCCGGGATGGGCACCTTGTTCTGGTGATAGGCACACATCCACCCCACCAGATGATCCGCATCCTCGAACTGAGCGAAGTACAGCGCTGGGGCGTGCCCCTCCAGCCAAGTTGCGGGGGCATTGCTCCAGCGCAGATACACCTCCGGCATCTGGGCCTCCATGCGGTCCATGTCATTGCCAAAGTCCCCCATGTGGGCCTGCATCCACTGGGTTACATACTGGGAAAAATGCTGGTCGAAATCAATGCATTGATACGCCGCCATGGTCTTCCTCCTTCTCATAGGCCGTGGCACATACCGCCACGGATAGGGTCAGGCGCGCCACAAAGCGGCGCAGTGCGCGGGGGGACAGGCGCTGTCGCCGCGCCAGCGCCTTTAGGTTAAAGCCCGGTTCTTGCTTCAGGCGGTACGCAGCCTCCAGTGCCGTCACCCACAGCCGGGGGCGGCACACCGGCTCGCCTGGCCCGGCAAACCGCGCCGCGCAAGGAAGCCACAAGGCCGACAGCGCTTGCACCACGTCGCCAAACTGGGGCGTCAGGGTATCCACGGCCTCCTGCAGGATTCGCTCGCAGGATGAGGACAGCGGGACGGCCCCTTGGGTCACTTGTCCCATCACTCGCAAGATGCGGCCGTGTTGTTGCATGTAATGGGGGCCATTCAGGCCGCGTCGCGCCAGTGCACCCAAGGCAGCCCGCCGCACATCGTCGCCCGGGGTAGCAT
>JAVBUS010000146.1:0-4773 GCA_031555125.1 Eubacteriales bacterium
AGGCCACCCTCTCCGTCGGCGCCATGTTCGAGGATGCGTCGGTCAGCGTGGCCCAGACCAAGGTGAACGAGACCATCGCCGCCATCGTCACCGCCATGAAGGAACTGGGCATCCCGGAAGAAAAGATGGCCACCAACAGCTACAATGTGTATCCCACCTTTGATTACAACACCAACACCCCCACCCTGCGGGGCTATCAGGTCACCAATATGCTGACCATCGAGGTGGAGAACTTCGAGCTCATCAGCCAGGCCATCGACAAGGCTGTGACCGCGGGGGCCAACCAGATCAACGGCATCAACTTTGACACCGTCAAGCGCCCGGAAATCTATCGGCAGGCCCTGGCTACTGCCGTGGATGCCGCCCGGGAGAAGGCCGAGATCCTGGCCGCCGCTGCGGGCAAGGAACTGGGCGAGCTGCGCAGCCTGGTGGAGTCTGAACAGGGCGACGCCGTGTTCCTCAACGCCTACGATTCCGTGATGATGAAGGGCGCCGGGGCAGGTGCGCAGATCCTGGGTGGAGAGATCAATGTCAATGCCAAGGTGACGCTGGTGTTCGAACTGAAGTGATGACCCAACATAAGGAGAAAAGCCTATGAAAAGTAGGTTGGTAGCGCTGTTGCTGGCCCTTTGTCTGGTGGCCGGCGTGGTACCGGTGCTGGCCGGGGGCCCGGGGTATCTGGAAACGCTCTGGGTCAACAACCCTCGGGCGGAAGATCGCCTCAACTTGCGGGAACAAATGGACACCGAGTCGCGCTCCCTGGGCAAGTATTACAACGGCGTGCCGGTGAACGTGTACGCCTATCTGGGCAACGGCTGGGCGGGTGTTGACATTGGCGGAATGAGCGGGGTGATGCAGACCAAGTATCTGTCTGGATCCGCCATGTCGGCCATTCCCACGGTGTATGTCAACAACCCCAATCCCAGCGATCGCCTCAACCTGCGTTCCATGCAGTCCGAGGCATCCGCATCCCTGGGCAAGTATCACAACGGCACAGCGGTAGAGGTGTGGGGCGTATGCGGTGCATGGTATCATGTATGCATCGACGGACAAGTCGGCTTTATGCTGGCCAAGTATCTGACGGCGTTGCCCGGCGGTAGTGGGACAGGCGGCGGTTCGCCGGCGGCGGCAGACAAAGCCACGGTCAACAACCCCAAGGCCACCGACCGCCTGAACCTGCGCACGGAGGCCAGCAAACAGGGGGCCTGTCTTGGCAAGTACTATAACGGCGTGCAGATGGACGTGCTGGCCTATCCCTCCGCGGACTGGGCGCTGGTGCGCATTGCGGGCGTGGAAGGCTACGTCATGCGCCAATACCTGGCCACGGGCAGCGCCGCCGGCAAGGTGGTGTCCGCCATCCCCGCGATCACCGTCAACAATCCCCGCGCCACCGATCGGCTGAATCTGCGCGGCGGCCCTTCCGAAAAGGCGCAATCCCTGGGCCGCTACTACAATGGCACCGAGGTGAAGGTGCTGGGGGTCCTGGATTCCGGCTGGTACCACGTCTCCGTGGCCGGTCGCACCGGGTACATGATGGCCAAGTTTTTAACGGCCCTCCCATAACGCGCTTCCATGGCAGTGAGTATCCTTTTCCGGTGACGGGAAAGGATACTCTTGTTATAGGAGAAAAAGGGGCGTGATGACCGGCGGTGTGCCCCGGTTTCCGTCGCCGGAAACGCCGTGGGGGGAAGGATTTGGGGAAGGAAATGCGCGGAAGTAATTGCCACCCCACGGATGGGCGTGGTATGATAAATACCACCATCATCCATCGACAGGACAGCGGGAGAGGAGAATCCCTTTGACGTATCAAGATCGATATCAAGCTTGGCTTCGGGATTTTGCGGCGGATGCCGACACGGTACGCGACTTGCAGGCCATCGCCGGGAACCAGCAGGAGATCGAGGATCGCTTTTACACGGAACTGTCCTTTGGCACGGCGGGCATGCGCGGCGTGTTGGGCGCAGGTACCAACCGGATGAACCTGTACAATGTGCGCAAGGCCACCCGTGGCTTGGCCGACTATATCAATCGCAAGGCCGACCAGGCCGCCCGGGGCGTGGTGATTGCCTATGATTCCCGGCGCATGTCGCCGGAGTTTGCCCAGGAAGCGGCCTGCGTGCTGTGCGCTCAGGGGATCAAGGCCTATCTGTTTGATTCCCTGCGGCCGGTGCCGGTGCTTTCTTTTGCGGTACGCGAGCTGCGCGCCATCGCCGGTATCGTCATCACCGCCAGCCACAACCCTCCGCAGTACAATGGCTACAAGGTCTATTGGGAGGATGGCGCCCAGATGCCCCCGGAGCGTGCCGATGCCGTCCTGGCATGCATTCGCGCCACCACCTATGCGGATGCCCAGCCCATGGATCGCCGGGCCGCCCAGGATGCGGGCCTGCTCACCATCATCGGCCAAGCCATAGACGATGCCTACATCGCCCGGGTGCGCACCCTATCGGTACAGCCCGAACTCATGGCCCGGGAGGGCAAGCACCTCAAGATTGTGTACACGCCGCTCCATGGTTCCGGCAACATCCCTGTGCGCCGGATATTGAAGGAAATCGGGATCGATGGGGTGCTGGTGGTCCGGGAGCAGGAGTTGCCGGATCCCGCTTTTTCCACCATCAAGGTACCCAACCCAGAGGATCCCGCCGCCTTTGCCATGGCCATGGAACTGGCCGACCGGGAGGGCGCGGACTGCATCTTTGGCACCGATCCGGATTGCGACCGCGTGGGGGTCGCCGTGAAGGATGATGCGGGCAAGTACTACCTGATGAGCGGCAACCAGATCGGGAGTCTGCTGCTCTATTATATCCTCACCAGCCGCAAAGCCTTGGGAACCCTGCCGGCCAACGGCGCGGCGGTCAAGTCTGTGGTGTCCACCGAGCTGGCCCGCGCCATCGCCGCGGATTTCGGCGTGGCCATGTTTGATGTGCTCACCGGCTTTAAGTTCATCGCCGAAAAGATACAGGAGTTTGAAGACACCGGCTCCCACACCTTCTTGTTCGGCTTTGAGGAGAGCTATGGCTATCTGTCTTCCACCTTTGTGCGGGATAAGGATGGCGTCAACGCATCCATGCTCATTGCGGAAGCCGCTGCCTGGGCAAAATCCCAGGGCAAGACCCTATACACCATCCTGCAGGAGATCTATGCCCGGTACGGATACTACACCGAGGACGTGGCCGCCGTCACCCTGCCCGGCAAGGACGGCCTGCAAAAGATGCAACAGATCATGCGCACCCTTCGCCAAACGCCGCTCCGGGAGCTGGCCGGCATGCGGGTGATGGCGGTGCGGGATTACCTGTCCGGGATGCGCACGGCGGATGGCCTGGCGGAACCCATGGGCCTGCCGTCCTCGGACGTACTGTATTTCGAACTGGAGCAGGGGGCATGGGTCTGCGTGCGTCCCTCCGGTACAGAGCCCAAGATGAAGCTCTATATCAACACCAAGGCGGAACAGTCTGCGGAATCCCAACGCCAAAACCGCGCCCTCAAGGCTGCGGCGCAAGCGTTGCTGGGGGTATAGGCACGTCGGTGGCGGAGAGGCCGTGTCGCGAGCGTATCGTGAAACGGCTTCTTTTTTATGGGAGAGGTGGCGGCAGTGCGCCGCATGATCTTATAATATGGTTCGAAATAACCATTATTTTTACAAATATTGCATGTGGATGGTATGCGGAGTATAGTATAGGCAGTTGCAAAGAAGGAAGAAACAAAAAAGCTTGCAAATGCAAGCTTTGATGCACACAACGTGCTGCCGATAAACGGCGATGTCGGAAAATCCTTATTTGAACTGATGATGTTGTCTTTGAGGGTAATCAAAGAACAGTATCATCATAGCACAAAACGACGGTTTGTCAATACAGAGGAGAAATGAAGATGGAACGTCAAGCGAAGTACTACATCGGGCTGGACATCGGATCTGAATCGGTGGGATTTGCGGCGACCGATGAGCAATACGGTCTGCTCAAGGCCAATGGCAAGGCGGTTTGGGGGGTCCATATGCTCCCGGAGGCAAAAACGGCGCAGGAAAGGAGACAGCAGCGCATTGCGCGTCGCCGACTACACCGTAGGAACGAGCGGTTGCAGTGGCTGGAAATGCTGTTTGCGCCCGAAATAAACAAGGTCGATCCGGGCTTTTTCATGCGTTTGAAGGAGAGTCGTTTCGTGCTGGAGGACCGGCTGGACAAGCAGCCCAACGCGCTCTTTAACGATCCGGGGTTCAACGACGCGGCGTATTACCGTGCGTATCCGACTGTCTATCATCGGCGCATGGCGTTGCTGGAGGCAAAGGCGCCGGTGGATGTACGCCTGTTGTTTCTCGCCTTCCATCATATGATCAAATACCGTGGGCATTTCCTGTTTGAAGACGATCTTGAAAGCGGACAGATCGATTTCCAACAGGAAATCTGTAGCTATTTGCAGTATGCCCGGGAAAACCACCAGATCGAAATCCAATGCGATGCGACCGAGCGCTTTGAGGAACTGCTGAAAGACCGGCAATTGACCATGACGGACAGGGCAAAACAATTGCAAAGCCTGTGTGGTATAAAAAACAAAGAACAGCCGCAAGAAGCGGCGCTGATCGATTTGCTATGTGGCAAGAAGGTTGCCCTGTCAAAGCTTTTTGACGATGAACAGCTCAAAGAAGCCGAAGAGACCACAGTTTCCTTCAAGGGGGAATGGAACGATGATTCGGCCGGAAGGTTGGAGGCGATGTTAGGGACGGATTTCGAGCTGATCGAGCGGGCAAAGGCATTCTATGATTGGTCGGTGCTGGCTGGA